>CAYVGQ010000039.1:0-9146 GCA_964450295.1 uncultured Phascolarctobacterium sp.
TACCAATGGACAAGCTATGGGTGTATACGCTTTAAATAATGGTTTGTTTACTGCTGACTCTGGACTTGTTGTAGATGCCAAAAACGAAGATGCTTCGGTAGCAGCCTATGGTATAGCAGTATTTTACGATAGTGAAGCCGAGCTTAATGGTGCGGACATCATCGCGCAACAGGGAACGGAATTGGGTTATGCTATTAGGGCTTATGATGATTCTCGTGTCGTTGGTAAGGAGGGACGGTATAATATCTACGGCAACATTCTTAATCAAAGCGGCAGTTTAGTTGATATTACAGCTAATAATGCCTCCCTAATCAAGGGATGGGTAAGGACTTACCCTGCTGCTGTTCCTGCTAGTATAGCTGTCGCTGCCGCTCAGATTGATACTGAGACAAATATCAGTTTGGCGGATAATTCCCTGTGGATAATGAAGGGTAATTCCAATCTTACCAATTTGGTGAACGATAATTCCGTAATTGATATGACCCAGAACGGCAAGGTCTTTAATACTCTGAAAGTAGCAAATTTGACTGGTAGCAACGATGGTCTTATTAAGATGAATATTGATGCCAGCCGAAGCAGCGATAACAGCGATATGCTTTATGTTACTGATACCCTGAGCGGTACGCAGTATATTGATTTGTACGAGATCAACGATTATACTCCGGTTGGTGACGAAGGCGTGGGCACAGTTTTAGCGACAGTTAACAATAATGACGGTACACTGCTGGCTAAAGATGGTGAAGGAACATTGTATTGGAAACGTTATGAGCTGGATCATAAGGAAACTGCCGATACAAGCGGGGCCTATACTCGTGACTGGTATCTTAAAAAGGTAGAGAATACTGATGAAACAACTACTAGCGTCGATACGATACTTACTGCCAATGCATTAAATTATCATACCTGGCGGACAGAAAATGACAAGTTGCTACAGCGGATGGGTGAATTACGGCACAATGGCGAAGATACTAAAGGTGCCTGGCTCAGAGTGAAGGGTAGTAAGATTGCTCGCGACGGCAAGTTTAATTTTGAAAATAAATATAATACTTATGAGCTTGGCTATGATGAAAAAACCAAGCAAAATGATAAGGTGACTCGTTATCAGGGAGCCTCATTCAGCTATACTGACGGTGATAGCAGTTACAGGAGCGGCACAGGAGACAATAGCAGTAAAGCGATCAGCTTCTATACGACGCAGCAAGGTAACAAGGGACATTATCTGGATCTGGTATTTAAAGTAAGTAAGATGGACAACGATTTTAAAGTGTATGATACCAAGGGCAACAAAATTACAGGGGACTTTAACAATGTCGGTGTAGCGTTGAGTGCTGAATACGGTCGTAAAAATGTTTTGCAAAATGGTTGGTATATAGAACCTCAGGCACAGTTTACTTTTGGTTACTTGGGTGGAGACAATTATACGGCCAGTAATGGTGTAGAAGTTAATCAAAGCGGCATCAAGAGTGCTGTAGGACGATTGGGCTTTAACCTTGGAAAAGAAGTCGGCAGCAAAGGTATAGTCTATGCTAAAGCCAATCTGCTACACGAGTTTGGCGGTGGCTACGATATGATGATGCGTTCAGACACTGATTGGTTGGAGGTTAGCGATACTTTCAATGATACTTGGTTTGAATACGGCTTAGGTGCGGCTTTTGCAACTGCTAAAAATAGCCATTTTTACCTGGATGTAGAACGTAGTTCAGGCAGTGATTTTAAAAAGGATTGGCAGTGGAATATTGGTGCGCGCTGGACTTTTTAACAGAATGATCTTGCTCTGGAGCGATACCTGTGCGGTCTGAGAACGCAAGCTTGAATTTTTATCAAAGAAGATAAAGATTGTCGACAGCAAAAAACGTACAGAAAAAAACCACTCAACTTTTTTAAAGTTGAGTGGTTTTTTAATCCCAGCGTTTTAAAATATCGTCAATGATTTCTTTTTGTGTTTTTTTACGATTCTTTTTTTCAAAATTGCGATAATTATTATCTCTATGATCAGTAGAATAATCAGCATAATCTATATCATTTTTCTCGTATTGTTCATAGCTACGGTTATAATCGCCGTGACCGTCATCGAAAAATAGGGGCTGTTGACTGGTAGTAGGAGATAGTGCTAAAGCAATGATTTGTATTTCCATATAGACCTCCGTTAAAGAGTGGTTAATAACTACTTATATTTTAGCACGGATAAGGCCGTTGGTAAATGCTACAGGTAAATAAAGGAGTCCAAAAGCATAATTGCTTGACAAAACAATGATTTTAAGCTAGAATAACATCGTCATGGAACTATAGCTCAGTTGGTTAGAGTACCTCGTTGACATCGAGGGGGTCACTGGTTCGAGTCCAGTTAGTTCCACCAGATTAGAAATAAAAGCTGTAGCTTTAAAGCGGCAGCTTTTTTTGTTTGCTATGTTTATAAATAATAAAAAGAAAAGCACCTGTGTAAAAACACAGGCACTTCGTGCTCCAGGCGGAGCAAAGATATCGGCTCATCAATATCATGTAATAGAATATCACATATTTTTATTATTAGCAATCTTTTTGTATAAGTATTGTCGTGCCTTTCTAAAAATGTCTAGAATGTATATGATTAAATAAAAAATGACGCAATATTTTATGCAGAATATAGTCTGATGCAGTATTTAAGTGGCGTTCCTTGGGAGCGCTCTACTTTTCGTAAATTGGAGAATATTATGACAGTAGCTTATGAACTGGTAAGAACGAAACGCAGGACAATTGCAATAGTAATCGATAGAACGGGTAAGTGTAGTGTGCGCGCGCCTTCGCAGGCTACGCTCGATGATATTGAGGGTTTCGTCAACGCAAAAACTGACTGGATAATCAAAAAGCAGCAACAGTGTGTTATGCAGGAGAAGGGTGAGATGCCGCTAATATCTGATGGTATCCAGCTACCGATTTTAGGCAGCAACTATACATTGCGACTGAGCGGTGTTAAGCAGGTACAGGTGGTTGGCAAAGAACTCTTTTGCCCGTATGAGGAAGCACAAAAAAAATTAGAACAATGGCTTCGTGTCCAAGTTTTTTATGTTTTACAACAAAGGGTGGCGTATTATGCAAAACTAATGAACGTTTCTTATGCAGGAATTAAACTGTCTTCGGCTGCTGCACGTTGGGGGTCGTGCAGCAGCAAAGGAAATTTGAATTTTACTTGGCGGTTAGTTTTTTGTACGCTAACAGCGCTGGATTATGTGGTTGTACATGAACTTAGCCATATTAATAACATGAACCACGGTAAAAAATTTTGGCAGCTTGTTGACACTGTAATGCCTGATTACAAACAGAGGCAACAATATTTGCAACAGCATGTGTATGTTTTGCAGTGGCTAAGATAAAACACTCTTCTAAAAACAGAAGAGTGTTTTATCTTGTCAAGGAATTTATTTATTTTTAGATGGTAGTTGTGCGAGAATAATAGCGCTAAATACAAGGGCACAGCCGGCAATCTCACGTAGTGCAAGCTGCTCTCCTAGCAGCAACCAACCAGCCAGTACGGAAAATACTGATTCCATACTTAAAATAATTGAGGCTAGAACAACATTGACATATTTTTGCCCCAAAATTTGTAAAGTATAGGCGATTCCGCAAGACATAATGCCGGCATATAAAATAGGCAACCAAGCCTGCCCAAGAGTTTCCTCGGTAGGAATTTCGTAAAATAGGATCGCAGGCAGGCTTAAAATACCGCAGATAGCGAATTGCAACAGCGACATACGTACACCGTCTACCATGACGGAAAAGCGTTCTATAACGATGATATGCAGTGCAAAAAAGCAGGAACATAACAAAATAATCATATCACCATAATTTACGCTGAAGTTTTCTGTGATGCAGATGAAGTACAGGCCGACAGATGCTATAAGAACGCTAAACCATTGCAGTTTGGTAGCAGGTTTGTGAAAGATAAGGCCGAGTAGTGGTACAATAATTATGTATAATGTTGTAATAAAACCTGCTTTGCCTACAGATGTATAGCCTATACCGAACTGTTGCAGTGTACTGGCTATTGTAAGGATGATGCCACAGATAATGCCGCCGGTAACAAGATTCCTGCGCTCTATTTTATTAGCAGTACCCCAAATGGAAAACGATTTTCCGGCCTGTTTATCAAAAAAAATTACGCAGGGAATCAAAAAAAACGCGCCAATAAGTGAACGGATCCCGTTAAAGGTAAAGGGGCCAACGTGCTCGGACCCAACGCTTTGCGCAACAAAAGATAGACCACAGATTAGAGCGCAGGCCAAAAGCATCAGGCTGCCCTTAAGTTGCTGTTGCTGCATTAGAAAACACTCCCCCTGTAGATTTTGAAGTAGTAACTAGTATATCTTAGCATTGTTTACAGGGAAAATTAAGTACTTTTGCAAAATTTTATAATTCAGAAAATTATATGGAATTATATGGATGGTGTTATAATTAAAGAAATATAAAAATAACCGGAGGATAAGTTATGATGAAGGATTTTCTTGTAGTTGATTTTGAGTTTACACAATATAATAAACCAATGGGACGACCACGCGGATTTTTTTCGGAAATTATTGAAATAGGCGCTGTTAAGATAGACGGATCATTGTTGAAAACAGTTGGCGAGATTAAGAATTTTGTCCGGCCGCATTTTTATCCGAAGCAGGCGAAAGAAGGCATGGAGTTCTGCATGATTACTGAAAAGGATATGCAGTCGGCTATTGAATTTAGTGAAATGTTAGAAAAAATAAAATTCTTATATACACCAAAGCAAACGTATTTTGTGGCTTGGGGCGATGCTGATTATAAGGTAATAGCAGAAGGCTGTCGAAGGCACAAGCTGGAAAATCCGATTTTGGCAGAAGACTGTCTTGATTTGGCGTCAGCTTATAAACTTATGAAGAGCGATAATTATACGACTGGATTGCGCAAGGCAACTGAAGAACAGGATGTGGATACCGGCGGAATTTGGCATACTGCTTATGACGACGCTGCCAATACCGGTAAGCTGCTTATTAAGCTGTTGACAGATGGTTGGAACCCTGAAGAATATTTTTCGGCTCTTGCAGTAATTGAAAAACATTAAAAAAGCTTCGCAGCAGGTTTATCCTGCATGCGAAGCTTTTTTAGTTTAGTCATTATATGTTTCAGGAAAGAAAATACGCAAAGTTTTCTCATCATGTTCTTTGCCTAGGGCATTACCAAGTAAAAAGAAAAGTAACGAAACGCCTATGCCGATAACTATCTGATGCAGGTCAAAGAATTTGATTTGTAAAGCCATTGTGCTGCAGTAGGTTAAAACACCGCCGGTCATAGCAAAGATAGCACCGGTACGATTGGCCTTTTTCCAAAAGAGACCAAAAATAAGTACCCAAAAGAAAGCTGTTTCCAGCCCTCCGAAGGCAAACATATTGATCTTCCAAATCAGGCTGGGTGGAGCGATAGAAAGAAGGTAGACCCCTATGCCAATAATTACCGTGGCCCCCATGCTGAGGAGGCGTATAGTACTGTTGGCAACAGATCTATTGCGTTTTCGACATTCGTGCATGTATATATCTTTGACGATTGAGGAAGACGATGCCAAAAGCAGGGAGGAAACCGTGGAAATAGTGGCTGCGATAGGACCGATTATCGTGACCCCCGCCCAGAAAGGATCCATAACTGTAATGATAGTTATCGGAGTGATATTATCAACGCTGCCGCCGTAAGCCTGCAGGGTATCTGTAAGTACACCTTTAGAGAGGACACCGATCCAAGTTGCAATCAATGTCATAGCGCCTATAACGACAGTGCCGATGATCATAGCGTTATGCAAAGCTTTGGTGTTTTTATAACTGATGCCTCGGACTACGGATTGAGGTAGAGTCAGTGTACAGACACCTACCAGCATCCAAAAGCTTATATAAAGCGATATGGGCATTTTGCCGCGCGATAGTGGTTCTAACATATCGGGATGGTTAGTTTGGATATGAGTCATGATTTGTTCATAACCACCGCCGGTTTCCAACATGGAAAAAAGCAGAATAAAAAGACCGATAATCATAGCTATAGCGCAAATAGCATCGGTAATGGCGACTCCTTTGAAACCGCCGACCGTAGTATAAAAAACAACGATAAGGCCGAATAATGTCAGCCCTGTAACGTACGAGAAACCCGTTACAGCTTCAAAAAGCTTGGCTGCACCGACAAATTGAGCAACCATTGTAGCACAAAAAAAGGCAACTATTACGATAGCAGAGATATTAGCCAAAAAATCGGACTGATAACGGTGACGAATGACGTCGATAACAGTTAGCGCATCAATTTTGCGTGATACCATGGCAATTTTTTTGCCAAAAACACCTAAAACCAGGAAAATAACAACTACCTGGATGATTGCCATATAAAGCCAGCCGTAACCAACGCTCCAGGCCATGCCCGGGCCGCCTACGAAGGTGCTGACTGAGCTGTAAGTTGCAACTGTTGTCATTGCTAGAACAAACCCGCCCAGACTGCGGCCACCTATAAAATAATCTTTTGCAAAATTCTGCTGTCTGTCGCTGCGCGAAGCACGCTGTACCCAAAAGCTTACTAGCAGCATGAAAGCAAGAAATAAAATAACGGGCCAGAGATAGAAAAAGTTACCCATTGAGATTGTCCTCCTTGTCATCAAGATCCATATCTTTAAAGATATATTTGGCAAGAATGACAGATACAACAACAGCAAATAACCAAGTGCCGACACAAGCCGTCCAGACCCACAGCGGCGTTTGCAAAAATTCGATTTTGACATCAGCTAGCCCAAAACCGGCGGCACACCAAAAGATAATGATAATGAGAAGGGCTAACCAAGTGGCATTGGCCTCTCGATTAGCCTGTTTGAATTTTTCTTTACGATTCATTTTTTCTCCTTTTGCAGTATCGGCCATGATAAAAACGAGCGGTCCGGTCTGCGGAATTTTGTCGCTATTATTGTATCATATTTTAAAAATTTGCCAAGCTATTTATATGCGAAACAGAATTTTTTAAAAAAATAATAGGTAAAATATTCGGACAAGATGCAGAGTTAATGATAAAAAACTGTTGGTATGTCTACGAGGTTCTTGTGTTATAATAATAGCATATTGTGAAAATGGTGAGGTAATAAAATGATTAACGAGGAAAGAATTTTAAATGAATTTATAGAATTGGTAAGTGTACCTTGTCCCAGTAAGGATGAAAAGGCTGAGGCGGAGTTGTTGGTAAATAAGCTACAGGAACTGGGCTTAGAAGTCAAAATTGATGCTGCCGGCAGCAAGATTGGTGGTTCCACCGGTAATGTGTGGGCTTTTTTGCCGGGCAATGTTGCCGGAGCTACTAGCCTATTTTTTGAAGCACATATGGATTCTGTGCCACCGACTACGGGGACGAAGGTTGTTTGTAAAGATGGAGTTCTATATTCTGATGGGACAACTACTTTAGGCGGAGATGATAAGGCAGGCATTGCAGCTATTATGGAAGCTATGCGGACCGTGCAGGAAGAAAATTTGCCTCACGGCGATATTCAAGTATGTTTTACCATTGCTGAAGAAATTGGTTGTCTGGGAGTTGTAAATCTCGATCCGAAAGATATCAAGGCCGAGATTGGTTATTGTCTGGATAGTGGAGGTACCCCCGGACAGGTAACTAATGCTGCGCCTCGATTATTCAATCTTTATTTTACAGTTAAAGGGAAATCAGCGCATGCGGGTATTGAGCCGGAAAAAGGTATCAATGCTATTATGTTGGCAGCTAAGGCGTTGTTAGCTCTGCCTGCTTATGGGAGACTGGATAAGGAAACTACTTTGAATATAGGGCAGATTGCAGGCGGGACTGCTACAAATATCGTGGCAGAACAGGCGGAATTTGTGATTGATATGCGCTGCATGGATCCTGAGAAGTTGGAACAGCTAAAGGATGATACAATCAGCATCATTCGTAGCGAAGTAGAATCAGGTGGTGGATTTTTAGAAGTGGAAGCCGTGGAAGGAAGTCCAGCTGTGCATGTTTCCGATGACCATGCGGCAGTAATATTGGCAAAAAAAGCGGCCACTAATCTGGGCTTGCCGTTTGAATTAACAAAAACAGGTGGATGCAGTGACGGTAATTATCTGTGTGGCTATGGTTTACCCTGTGTTTTACTGGCAACCGGCATGGACAAAGTGCATACGACTGAAGAATGTTTGAGGGAGTGTGATTTGTACGATTGTGCTCGTTGGGTAAAAGAAATTATTCGTGTGGCTGCTCTCATTGACTTTAAGAACTAATTTTTATATAATTTTTTATTATGATGTTTCGACTTTAAAGGAGCGATAAATAATTATGAAGTATATGACTGGTAATGAAATTCGTGAAAAATTTCTGAAATTTTTTGAAGATAGAGGACATTTGATTCTGCCCAGTGCCTCACTTATTCCTCAAGACGACCCGACGCTACTTTTGATTGGTGCTGGTATGGCGCCCTTTAAACCTTTTTTTACAGGAAAAATGAAGCCACCTTCCCCTAGGATTGCGACATGTCAAAAATGCGTACGTACCGGAGATATTGAAAATGTTGGACGTACGGCCCGCCACCATACTTATTTCGAGATGCTGGGTAATTTTTCATTTGGAGATTATTTCAAAAAAGAGATTATTCCCTGGAGTTGGGAGTTTATAACTAAAGAACTGGAAATTCCTGCGGAAAAGTTGTGGATCACTATTCATACCGAAGATGACGAGGCTTTTGACATCTGGCATAATATCGTCGGTTTACCGGAAGAACGAATTGTTCGTTTGGAAGAAAACTTTTGGGAAATTGGCAGCGGTCCCTGCGGACCATGTTCTGAGATTCATGTGGATTTAGGCGAAGAACGCGGTTGTGGCAAGGATACCTGTGCTGTAGGCTGTGACTGTGATCGTTTCTTAGAAATATGGAACTTGGTCTTTACGCAGTACAATCAAAACGGGGATGGGACTTATACGCCGCTCGATAATAAAAATATTGATACCGGTGCTGGGTTGGAACGTTTGGCTTCCGTATTGCAGGAAAAACCTTCGAACTTTGAAACAGATTTAATTTTCCCTATTATTGAATATGCGGCTAGAATATCAGGTGTAGAGTATAGCCAAAAAAAAGATACAGATATTTCGCTTAAAGTAATTGCTGACCATGTACGTAGCATGACCTTTAT
>CAYVGQ010000040.1:0-1305 GCA_964450295.1 uncultured Phascolarctobacterium sp.
GTAGTTATTTTTACATCTAATAGTTCTTTGATAGAACCAAGATCAATTTTGAAGTCGGATAATTCTTGCTTAATTAAAGCAATATTTTCTTCACTCTTCATAATTGTACCAATCACCTCCGTATACCGGCTCTCGTCATTACTGTCTTTCGCTAAAGGACAGCTTTAATTTTGTCCGGCCTATTGAGAAACAAGCAAATTATTGTTTCAATACAGAATCAACGATATTGCTTGCTAAATTTTTGTCTTCTTCAGAACCCAACTTTTGTTCAACAATCTTGCTGGCAGCAATCAAGCTAAGATTGATAACTTGAGCACGAATCTCGCCGAGAGCCTGTTGTTTGTCGCGGGCAATGGCCTCTCTTGCTGAGGCAATAACCTGCTCCTGTTCAACTTTAGTTTCAGCCATAATTTTATCGTGCGCAGCTTGCGCCGTTCTACGCGCACTTTCAACTATTTCTTGAGCTTCATGACGAGCGGCAGCTAATTTAGCAGTATATTCGGCTTTAATGCCTTCAACCTCTGCTTTAGCGTTTTCTGCATGCTCCAAATCACCAGCAATTTTATTCTTGCGTTCTTCCATCATGCGCATAAGTGGTTTATAAGCAAATTTTGCAAGAATGAAAACTAGGAACAAAAAGTTCAGGATCTGCGCAATAAAAGTAGCATTAATATTAACCAATTATAGCACTCTCCTCTTTCTGATTTCTTACTAAATTATTTTATGAACGGGTTTGCGAATACTAATACTACTGCAATAACATAGCAAAGGATAGGCATGGATTCAACCAAACCTACGGATACCAGCATGTTAGTAAAGAGTTTGCCGGATTCTTCCGGCTGGCGAGCCATCGATTCAATAGCTTTGCCGGTAAGATTACCGTTACCAAGAGCCGCTCCAAGAGCTGCGGAAGCACAGATAAATGCTACTGCAAACATGCAAGCAGCAATGATAATAGCGTTTTCAGTCATTTCATTCATCCTTTCAAATTTCCATAATTTTTTTGAATTGAACCTTTGGTTTTCAACCAACAATCAGTCATGATGGGCAAAAACAATAGCATAACTAGTCAAGGCCAGCATCGTAAAGATAAAGGCCTGCAAGAAACCAATAAACAAGCTGAACATTACCCAGAATTCCGGGATAATCCACGGTGATAACTGGTAAAGCACGATCAGCAAAATTTCGCCTGCAAGGATGTTACCAAATAGACGAAGAGCCATGGTAAGCGGTTTAGTGATTTCTTCCAATAAATGCAGCGGTAAAAAAGCAGGAGAAGGACTGATGAAATGCTTAAAATGTCCT
>CAYVGQ010000040.1:1377-9102 GCA_964450295.1 uncultured Phascolarctobacterium sp.
GCTACATAAACACCGGCTGCTACCATCAACGACAGTGCAAAACAGGTATTGATATCATTGGTAGGAGATGTCCAGTGTATCCCCACCTGCGGAAGCATACCAATCTCGTTGCCGACCAGAATGAACATGAAGATGGTGATCATAAAAGGCGCCATATATTTACGTCCTTTTAACCCCAGGGTACCTTCCATCAAACCGTTTAAAAAGTCGACGAAGAACTCCATGCCGTTCTGCAATCCGCTAGGAACCAGTTTAGGATTTCTAGAAGCTATAAAGAACAGCAGAAAAACAATCGCCATGGTAATCCAGGTCATATACATGGTTTGCATATTAATTTCACCCATAAAGGTGTTTTGGGCAAGATAATGTATAATCTCCTTAGAATGTTCAGCCTCCTGAGCCATATCAGTTGCTACATTTCCCATGCTTTCACACTCCTTTCTTCACGTTTCCTTCTTAAGCAAGTCGGGACGCGATAAATATTAATTTAATAATTAAAAATATATGTATCAGCAGAAATCCAAATATTACCCCCAATACTTGGAATTTCAACTTTAACATCAAGATAATAGCCACCGATACCGCCAAAAGGCGATACCAGCGAAAACGGCGCATCACCGCAAGTCCTTTTTGTGGTTCCTGTACATAAGGCAGAGCTTTTTTCATTCCGAGAAACATAATCATCGTATCCAAAAGCCCCAGAACCACACCTCTAAATAAAGCAACCGCAAATTCACGGTAACCTGCCGCAGCAACAACTACAAGTACCGCTACTGCCCAAAGTGCCAGATGCAACAACAGCTTCCCGGAACCTTTGGTTATCAGAGGAGTCAAATCGAATTTCATCATAATCTGTAGTACTCCTCATTTTTTTATTACGGTATCCATGGAATATCGCTCTTTGAAGAGTCAAAACAAAATCGTGGAGACCAATTTAGAGCTACTATATAATTTTAAAATATTTCACAATTTATGTCCATCTTGATTAGGAATAAATTCAGATAAACTTTCAATTAAGCAACCATTTTTATGTAAAATGTTTTTTATTATGCGTTCACAAGCTCTGCCGTCGCCATAAGGATTAACTGCTTCGGCCATATTCCGATAATATTCGGCATCATCTAAGAGTAAATTTGTTTCACGAAGCACATCGGCATACGCAGTGCCAATTAATTTTACTGTACCTGCTTCCACCGCTTCGGGACGCTCTGTAGTATCGCGTAGCACCAAAACCGGTTTTCCAAGTGCCGGAGCCTCTTCCTGGATTCCCCCACTGTCTGTAAGAACTAACTCAACCTGCGCCATAAGATTAGCAAATGGTTCATAATCAAGTGGCTCTATTAAATGCGCTCTGTCCAATTTTCCCAGTTCAGCACTGACAATCTCTCTAACCTTAGGATTTTTATGAACCGGAAAAATTGCTTCCACATCAGGATGAGTTTCCAAAACCTGCCGTAGCGCCTGATAAACATGCCGCATTGGTTCACCCAGATTTTCGCGGCGATGCGTCGTAACTAAAATCAGACGTTTGCCGCCGGTAATGGCTTTCCTTAAAACCGCATCTTCAAAGAAGTAATTTTTCTTTACCGTTGTTTGCAAAGCATCAATCACGGTATTTCCGGTGACAAAAATAGAAGCCGGGTCAACATTTTCTCTTAATAAATTCTTTTTACTGGTCATAGTCGGCGCAAAATGGACATCAGCAAGAGATCCCGTCAGTTTCCGGTTCATTTCCTCAGGATACGGAGAATATTTGTTGCCTGTTCGCAAACCCGCTTCAACATGTCCCACCGGAATTTGGGCATAAAAAGATGCCAAAGCCCCGACGAAGGTTGTAGTGGTGTCGCCATGCACAAGTACCATGTCAGGCTGTGCTTCAGCCAATACGTCCTTTAATCCTGCCAAAGCCCGGCCGGTAACGTCATATAAAGTTTGGCCGGTCGTCATAATATTCAAATCATAGTCCGGCTTTATTTCGAAAAGTCGCAACACCTGATCCAGCATTTCACGATGCTGGGCGGTTACTGCCACTATCGGTTCGATAAAATCAGGATATTTCTTCATTTCCAAAACTAACGGACACATTTTTATTGCTTCCGGACGCGTGCCGAAAACTGTCATTAGCTTGATTTTTTTCACAACTTCGTCTCCCAACTATACAATACGATAATACGGTTCATATAATTATCCGTCCATGGTCAACAATCAGTGGTCATTTAAAATGCCTATCTTCTTGGCGCCAAAAACTACGGCTGTAATAATCAAAGCTATAATAGCTGCGGCATAATACCCATCCACCTCAGTAAGCAGTACTGCGGCAATTCCCAGTACAGCGCTGATAGTGTACATCAACAAAACTGCCTGACGTTGCGTCATTCCCATTGCCAGCAAACGATGATGCAGATGTCCTTTGTCAGGCTGAAAAATCGGACGACCATTCGTATATCGACGTACAATAGCAAAAGCCGTATCCATAATCGGCAGTCCCAATGCAATAGCCGGCACAAGTAAAGCAATGGTTGCTGCGCTTTTTACAGCACCAAAAATTGATATGGCCGCCAGCATATAGCCGATAAACATACTGCCGGTATCACCCATAAAAATAGTTGCCGGATTGAAATTATAGCGAATAAAACCTATAATTCCACCTGCCAAAGCCGCTGTAACTACGGCTACAGGATAAAATCCTTGTTGAATAGCTACTAAAATAACAGTTATCGAAGCAATTGCCGCTACGCCGGCTGCCAGTCCATCCAGACCGTCAATCAGATTAACGACATTAGTAAAACTGATAATCCAAAAAATAGTAAAAGGAATAGACAAGTATTCCAAATAAAAATATCCACCCCAAGGATTGCTCAGCCATTCGATGCGAATATCAAATAATACTAGTATGGCTGCAGCCGCAATCTGTCCCAACAGTTTTACCTTGGCCGGCAGTTGATACACATCATCAATAATACCAACAATCAGAATAACCGTTCCGCCTAAAAGCAGGGCCATTATATCTCTTGACAAATGCATACTGCACAGAACAGCAACTACAAAACCAATATAAATTGCCAGGCCGCCCAATCGTGGCATAATGCCCTTATGAACCTTTCTTCCGTCAGGTTTATCCAGCGCACCAATACAAAAAGCCAGCTTTTTGACATAAGGCGTTAAAATCCAACTTGTAAACAGCGCTATTACAAAAGCTAACATATACACTTGCAATCTTTCACCTCATAGCTTTAAAACCGTTTCTTATACTAAAAAATCTCTGTCAAATTTTTTTAAGGTCATTCCTGTGTTATAGTATATCAAAAAAATATCATTTTGAACATTTTTTCTTTATTTTTTTTGTTGCGAAAGCAACAATTTCTCTGAAAACAAATACAGCTAGGGTATTTCTTGCCCAAAAGAATACCCTGCTGTACTTATTTTAATCTTTATCGTGCAAAATAGTAACTTCCATAGCGGCAGCTTTAAGCATCTCTTCTGCCAATTTATCCGGATATGGATTAGCATAAACTACACGTTTAATACCTGCATTTATCAAAATTTTAGTACATACAACACAGGGTTGATGCGTGCAGTACAACGTACCTCCGTTGACCGATACGCCGTGATAAGCAGCTTGAACGACAGCATTCTGTTCTGCATGGATGCCGCGGCATAATTCATGCATCTGTCCCGACGGTACGTTCAGCTGTTCACGCAAGCATCCTGTAACGGAACAATGTTCCAGACGTGAAGGTGTTCCATTATAGCCGGTGGCCACAATCTGTCTGTTTTTCACGATAAGAGCACCGACACTGCGGCGCAGGCAAGTGGAGCGCTTGCTTACTACCTGGGCAATCTCCATAAAATAATTATCCCAGTCCGGTCTGTTATCAAGCATCAATTTGTACCAAAAATACGATCCCCGGCATCGCCAAGTCCCGGGACGATATAACCATGTTCGTTCAATTTTTCATCCAAAGCAGCAGTATAAATCGGAACATCCGGATGTTCTTCATTCATTACTTTAACACCTTCCGGCGCAGCTACAAGGCACATAAATCTAATGTTTTTTAGCCCACGTTTTTTAAGCATTGCAATAGCCGCGGTAGCGCTGCCGCCTGTTGCCAGCATAGGATCGACAACAATCGTTACTCCGTCTTTATTATCGGGCAGTTTACAGTAATATTCAATCGGCTTTAAAGTTTCTTCGTCACGGTATAAACCAATAAAACCCACGCGCGCATCAGGAATCATTTTCAAAACTCCTGTCAAAAGACCTAGGCCTGCTCTTAAAATAGGTACTACAAAAATATCACCGGCAACTTTATAACCGACAGTTTCAGCTACCGGAGTTTTTACCGATACTTGTTGCATTGGTAAATTTCTTGCCACTTCATACGTCATCAGCATCGCGATTTCGTCTAAGCACCCACGAAAGTCGCGTGGCGATGTGTGTTCTGCCCGCATTTTAGTTATTTTTTGCTTAATAAGCGGATGATCTACAACAGTAACTTGCATTGTTACTCTCTCCTTCCGGAATTTAAAAGCCTGGATACATAGGGTATTTAGCACATAAAGCCGCCACTCTAGCCTTTGCTTCTTTATGTTTTGTTTCATCTCCGGTGTTATTTAGCACCAAGCCTATAATAGCAGCAACCTCGCGCATATCTGCTTCTTTAAAACCGCGTGTAGTAACAGCCGCTGTTCCCAAACGGATACCGCTCGTCACAAAAGGACTTTCCGGATCAAAAGGAATCGTGTTTTTATTGCAGGTAACACCAACTTCATCCAAAAGATGTTCTGCTACTTTACCGGTCAATTTTTGCCCGCGTACATCGACTAGTACCAAATGATTATCAGTTCCGCCGGAAACGATGCGGAAGCCCTCATCCTGTAACGCAACCGCAAAGGTTTGACAATTATCCAAAATACTTTGTTGATAAGCTTTGAATTCGGGTTGCAGTGCTTCGCCCAAAGCCACAGCCTTAGCTGCAATGATATGCATTAAAGGACCGCCCTGAGTACCGGGGAACACCGCTTTATCAATTGCTTTGGCATACTGCTCTTTGCACATAATTAACCCACCGCGAGGCCCGCGTAATGTTTTATGAGTTGTGGTAGTAACAATATCTGCGTAAGGAACAGGACTTATATGCAGCCCGGCAGCGACAAGACCGGCAATATGGGCGATATCTACCATCAGTAGTGCGCCAACACCATGTGCAATCTCCGCCATACGCTTAAAATCAATAATTCGGGAATAAGCACTGGCTCCGGCTACAATAATTTTTGGTTTTGTTTCCGCAGCATTTTTAGCCAGGGCATCATAATCAATAGTTTCCGTTTTCGGATCTACTCCATAAGAAACAACATTAAAATAGCTACCGGAAATATTAACCGGTGACCCATGTGATAAATGTCCTCCCTGAGACAGATCCATGCCCATAATGGTATCCCCCGGTTTCAAAAAAGCAAAATAAACAGCCGTGTTCGCATTAGCGCCGGAATGAGGCTGTACATTAACATGGTCTGCCCCAAAAAGTTTCTTGGCACGTTCTATCGCAAGGGTTTCTACTTTGTCAACATATTCGCAACCGCCATAATAACGGTGTCCCGGATATCCCTCAGCATATTTATTAGTTAAAACCGTACCCATCGCCTCCATAACGGCAGGAGAAACGAAGTTTTCAGAGGCAATAAGTTCAATTTTTTTTCTCTGTCTGCCAAGTTCCTCGCCAATAGCGGCGCTGATTTCAGGATCGACAACGGCTAATTTTTCTAAATTCATGATTATTCCCTCCAAATTAATAATTTACAGTGGATATTTTGCTCGTTCGCCGCCGATCAAAGGGGGACGCGTACGTGCTGCGGTAAGAATCGCCTCACCAATTTTCGCTTCTTGCAAGCGTACCGGAACTGCTACCCTCTTAAGATGCATACCAATCAATGTCTGACCTATATCCAGCCCGGCATGAGCCTCAATTGTTTCTACAACTACAGGCTGCGTAAATTTTTCATAGGCAGCAGTAGCCATCGCCCCGCCGGCATGCCGTACAGGACGTACAGTTACCTCCTGCCAGCAATATTTATCAGCAGCTTCACGACTCACTACCAACGCACGATTCAAATGTTCACAGCACTGAACCGCTAAATAAACGCCGTGTGCTCCAGTTACCTGCGATAAAGCACTAAGCATCGCTTCAGCTACTTCAGTCGAACCTGTAGTCCCGATTTTATCACCAAGAACTTCGCTGGTGCTGCAACCGACTACTAAAACCTGCCCGCTTTTGACATTACCTATTGCCAAAAGCTCCTCCGTTGCCGCCGTAAGACCGGCAACAATATCTGCAATCTGCATATTATCTTTCCGCCTCCAATGCAGTAATTTTCTCGAGGCGTCTTTCATGCCGGCCACCGGTAAATTCACTATTAAGCCAAGTCTCTGTAATCATTTCAGCCAATCCTATGCCGGTCACGCGTTCACCCATGCACAGCACATTCGCATTATTATGTTCACGGCTCATCTTCGCCGAAAATACATCTCCGCACAAAGCTGCCCTGATACCATGTATTTTATTGGCGGCAATAGAAATTCCGATACCTGTTCCGCAAACCAGAACGCCACGATCAGCTTCGCCTGCATTAATTGCTTGGCAGACTTTAGCCGCATAATCAGGATAATCAACAGACTCTTCTTCATAAGTACCGCAGTCAATAACTTCAATGCCCTTTGAGCTCAAATAATCTTTGATATGATTTTTCAAATGGATACCGCCATGATCACTGCCAACCGCAATCTTCATATAAGTCACCTCAGCTATTTGTTTGCATATTTTCTACACTTAAACAACTCATAGTGCTATTTTAACATAAAATCAGGCAAAAGCGTACCGCTTTTTAAGCAAAGACTCCCCTCACAAAGAGTAATAATCTGATATCCCGCAGCTTTGCGCAGACGATTCATTACTGCCAGCCCCAATCCTTCTTCGCTAATCCCTTCAGCAAGGATGAGCTCAACCTGCTGCCTATCAAAGTCGCGTAGCAAAGAATATAGCTTTTCAGCCAATGCCGCTGTATCATTACCCCAAGAACGAAGCTCAACATTTTTATTTTTTATAATTTTAGCAGCAGTATCGTCGCTGCACAAAACACCTGTTTTAAAATTTTTCTGCGTCACCTTAAGCACCATGCCCGGCAAACTGTCTGCAGACGGACCTTCAAATAAATACATTGAAGCTTGCGGTGCATAATGTCGATACTTCATCCCCGGTGCTCTGGGTTTAAAATCTTTGTCGCCGGCTAAAGCCGGATCAACCTCAACCACACCTAAAACAGCCTCCAACATCTCGCGGGTAATACCGCCCGGGCGCAGAATCATTGGCACAGGCGAAGTAGTGTCGACAACCGTCGACTCAACGCCGATGCCGCACTGCCCACCATCAATGATGCCGGCAATCTTGCCCTGCATATCGTCCAAAACAGCCCCGGCATCCGTTGGGCTCGGTTTCCCGGAAATATTTGCCGACGGTGCGGCAATAGGATGTCCTGTTAAGGCAATCAACTTTGCAGCTATGGGATGCGAGGGCATACGTACACCAACCGTATCTAAGCCGGCGCTGACTTCGTCAGGAATCAATGCCGATTTGGCTACTATCAATGTCAAAGGTCCGGGCCAAAAAGCTTTTATCAGCGCTTTTGCATTCCCTGTCAAACCCGTCGTCAAAGGCAGAATCTCATTTT
>CAYVGQ010000041.1:0-9072 GCA_964450295.1 uncultured Phascolarctobacterium sp.
AGCTTCGGTGTACAGCTTGTTAGCAACCATTTCGAAAGCTTCTTGTTTGATTGCTTCCTTGCCATAGTGCATTTCGATGATAGCGCGAGGAGCTTTGCCCTTGCGGAAGCCAGGAATATTTACGCTATTAGCAATTTTTTGTACAGCTTTTTTGAAACCAGCATTAACATCAGCAGCCGGAGCGGTAATCTTTAAAGTTGCCTCGTTTTCTACTCTTTCAACAGTAACGTTCATTAATAAAATCCTCCCTTAAATTTATGTGGGTAAAAATAATAATAATCGGATTAGTTTGCCAGCCTTCCAAGTGCGAAAATTGTGCTGACACAAATCGCTCATAATATCATATCACAATAGACGCGTCTTGACAATACTAAAAAACCCGACAGTCAAAAACTGTCGGGTAAATTTTTAAGTGGAGCGGAAAACGAGATTCGAACTCGCGACCCCCTCCTTGGCAAGGAGGTGCTCTACCACTGAGCTATTTCCGCATCAATTAGCGACAAGATGTATTTTAGAACAGAAAGCAATTTTTGTCAATGTTTTTTTGATTTTTTTATATTTCCCTTTTTTAAAAAATTCCCAGCACCAGTTGACTGATATTTTTGGAATGATCGGAAACACGTTTCATATTAATCAGCAATTCAAGCATAACAAAGCCGGCAACTGGGTCACAGCGTTTTTCATTCAGTCGCACAATATGGTTTTTCCGAATCTCTTTCTGGTACTGTTTAACCTTTCTGCACAGGGCCCAAGCTTCTTCAGCCATTTTTTTATCGTCTTTTTCCAATGCTTCTAGTGCTTTGCCACTAGCTTCAAGTACCATCTGTCCCAAAGCATGCAGTTCTGCTTTTGCTTCATCAGAAAAATTGACTTCATCTTCAAAAATCATGCGCGCCTTTTTAGCCAGTGTTTCACCATGATCACCAATTCGTTCAATATCATTGCAGGCATGTAAAAGTCCGGTATGCCGCGCTGATAATTCCTTGCTCATCTGATTTTCACTCATCTGAGTCAGATATTTGGTAATCTCTTCTTCTAATGCGTCGATGACGGGCTCATGCTCCAGCACATAAGTAATCTTACGGTTATCCATATTTTCTATTGTAGCAATACTAAGCTCAACATTATGCCGCGCCATTTCTCCCATTCTTACGACTTCTTTGCAGGCCAACGACATAGCGATGGAAGGGGTTTTAAGCATATTCACATCTAAATATAAAGGTTTTCGCGAAACAACTTCATCGGCTCCCGGCAAAAGATGCTCCACCAATCTAATGAAAGGTCCTGCAACCGGAAGAAAAATCATTGTATTGATGATATTAAAAGCAGTATGTGCGTTAGCTATCTGCCTTGCAATATCCTGCGCCGGCGAAAGTGCCAGTACCAGTTTAACAAACAGACTCATAAAGAGAACAAAAATAATACTGCCAATCAAGTTAAACAGAACATGTGCCAGTGCTACTCGTTTAGCTGTAACATTAGCCCTCCACGCCGCCATAATTGCCGTAATACAAGTACCGATATTGTCACCCAGTAAAACGGGGATTGCACCCTCCAGCGGGATCAGTCCTTGGTTGGCCATAGCAATCAAAATGCCAATAGTAGCAGAACTGGATTGAATCAGCACCGTCATTATAATACCGACACCAATACCCAAAATAGGATTATGAGAAAACTTACCTATAAAATCAACAAAACCCGGATATTCGCGCAAAGGCAATACAGATTGCCCCATCATACTCATACCAAGCATTAAAATACCAAACCCTAAAAGTACCTGTCCCAAATATTTACCGCGACGGTGTTTGCACAAAAGCTGCATGGCAAAACCTATGGCCAAAATCAGTGTAACATAATCAGTAAGTTTAAAAGCAATCAGCTGTGCAGTAATCGTTGTGCCAATATTCGCACCCATAACAATGCCAAAAGCCTGTTTCAGTGTCATAAGTCCGGCATTTACTAATCCCACCGTCATAACTGTCGTAGCACTACTTGACTGCAAAACAGCAGTTACAGCTGTGCCTAAGGCAACACCTATAAGCAGCACTCCTGTTAATGCTTCAAGTATTTTCTGTAATTTTTCCCCGGCAGCACGCTGCAAACCATCGCCCATCAGTTGCATGCCATACAAAAATAAGGCCAAACCACCTAAAAGCTCAAAGAAATATACCATATCTTCCCCCAGTTGCCACCATTTTTATTTTTCTCTTATAGGTTTCATTATACTAGATTAAGTAATATCATTACAAGAAAAACATTTTCCTTTACAGCATAACTTCGGTTCCTATAGGAACTTTTCTGTTCCGGGAAAAAATCCCCATATCTATAAGATATGGGGATTTGTCAATTTAATTTTTTTAGGCCTTTTGTATCATTAATTTAAGTGCTTTATAATTTCCATTATTTCTTCAACCGGTAATACACTGCCGCCGGCCACAACTTTTTCATCGATTACCAATGCCGGTAAAGCCATCACGCCATAAGCTACAATACGTCGAAAATCATTAACGCGTTCAAATTGAGCATGACATTTAAGTTTCTTTGCCGCTATAGCGGAGTTTTGCAACAACAATTCACATTGTTTTGTCATAGGTCCCAAAATCTTTATGTGCATTTGTATCACTCTCGCTTTTCTTAATTACTTTATCTATATTTATAGAATAACAAAAGCCTTTGTCTTAAGTTGGGCGGAACTGTGAATTTAATGTAAACTTTCAAAAAGCTTATTGTTAATTTGTATTTTAAAATTAAAATTACAATTAAGTTTTTTAATTTTAATGCACAATTCTTTGCCTTCTTCTATTTTATATTTTTAAAATATGTTCTGTTTGCATCAAAACTCGCGTTTCTATTTGCTCTGCTTTTTGTTCTAATGCAAACAACCGCCGCCGCACAATCTCACAGTAATCTTTATCTCGTAGCAGATTAAGATTGATTTTTACATTATATACGGCACTACGAACAGCGGCCCTTGACATCAGTGCCGCAATTGCCGCATCAGTTACTACCGCAGGGTTTCCCAGCTCAGCGGCTTCTTCCGCCAAAAACAAGACCGCCAAAGATTTTTCAGCTATTTGTAAGGGTATTTCGGTTGCCTTTTGGGCCGCTTCCTGAATTTTTTCTGTCCGCATTTTTTTTTCTTTTTCTGTCACTTGGGGCATTTTATAACAATCCATAAAAGTTCTAAAGACAGTTGCATCATCCTGTACCAGTTGCAGCAGTTCTTTACGTAAAGTTTCAGCATCTGTAAAAACTTTTAGCATTTTTCTTTCTACATCCAAAAATTTTTCTTTTCCTACGGTCAAATTCGCTACCATGGCAGCAAGTGCTGCCCCTATAGCTCCTCCTAATGCAGCTGCCCCTCCGCCACCCGGTACCGGTTCTTTGGATGCCAGTTTTTCTAAAAATTCCTCACAACTTAACCGCATTAAATCGTTCATCATCGTCTCCTCACTCAAACCCTTGTAATTTATTATCTATTTTTGCATAAGTAATGTTTTTAAAGATCTGTAAAAATGCATTTGAAAAGTTTTTATTCTTCTATTCGAGTAGACTCCGCCACAAAATTTAGTTCATCACCCATAAACTTTTCCTACAAAAAAGCACAGGTTTTACCTGTGCTTTTACTTATTTTTTCTGTAAATAACGCCGTACCAAAACAACAGCGGCATAGCCGTCAAGATTTACCGGCGGAACCTGTAGTCCCAACGGCACTATTTTGCGCCAACCCTGAGGTGGGTTTTCCTGCCAGTATAATTTACGGGCTTCTTCTGTACTATAACTTTCCTCTACGACAATTATCTGCAGATCGGCAACGGCCGCAAGGAAAAGTTCTTGAATTTTTTTACTGTTAGTACCATTACCAAGAATGACAGCAGACGGCTTATCAACTAAAATATCCGGTAAAAGCTCTGCTAATGCTTCCGTAGGCAAAATATCCATTTTGATAATTTCCCCATTGCTACCCACACAAGCAAAACCCGTTTTAAAACTGCCAGGGTCAACGCCTAAATACCAGGCTTCATTTATTCGCATTTTCTACCTCTAAACGCAGTAAAACAGGCCCCGATGCATTGATATCACCTTTAGCATAAGCTTTCAAAATAACCTTACCGCCATATTTAAGCATCTTCTCTCCGGTTTCAACCATCGTCCCGGCGTCCATATTACCCACTTTCCCCGTCAATGGGTCAGGAATAACACCGGCTGTTACTGCTACATGGTTAATATCCGTCAAAAACTCTAGTATTTCACCATTAATACTGCTTGCACTCTCATTGAGATTAATCTCTTTACTGCAAATAATTTCATTATTTTTGTAAATTTTGTTATCGGCGGCTAATTCCAAAGAAGATACCGCAGGTTCTCCGGCAATTATATTTGCAACGGTCCTTACTCTGACAAAAATATTCCCTTGTGCGGCATGAATTCGCTCCAAAGCTTCTGCAATTACTTCGTTAGGCATCCAGATAGCCTGCACAGGCTCTTTCGACTCTATACCCATGCGGTGCAGTGCGACTTCGTTGGCCGTTGCCAAAAACAGTTGCATTTGCCTGATATTCTCTGCCTCATTTAACCCACCTTTAAGCACCCCGGCATAAACAACTTCACCGCTACGAAAAATAACCTGCCCTTCGCGAATGGCCAAAATTCCCCGGCGCAGATTTTCTGTCGTTTCTTCTAGGTCAGTTACTTCGCTCTCTAGGTCCTGCTTGGCCAGTGACAATTCGCTTACGGCTGTCTGAGCCTGTTGCAACTGCAATTTTGCCACTTCATAATTTTGGCGGGCAGCAATCAACCGGCTCTCAATAGCTGCTTTTTCAGCACCGCTATCTTTAATCTCTTCATCCAGTTCTTTTATGGCTGTATTTTTTTCCGCCACATCTTTTTGAGCTTTAGACAAAGCGGTTACTGCCTGTTCCTTTTCCGTATTCAAAAGAACTAACTCATTTTGCAACTTTTCCATGCCAAACATAGCTGTTCTGGCGCTGTCAGAAGCAATAGCCAGGGTCACCAAAGTAATTGAGGCGATGAGTATGCCCGTTATAACAGTCATCAATACTGAGGTATGGTAGGGACGTAAACCAAAAACAGACATTTTTTTCTTGCCTATTTTACTGCCCAGCTTATCACCAATAAAAGCAATCAGTCCGCCTACAACTGCCAAAATCAAAATCAACCGTAATCCGAACATACATCATCCTCCTTTACTGAATTATTTAAGCGTTTTTCTTACGTAGCAGATAGCAACCCGCTCCCAGACAAATTAGATTGGGAATAATACAAGCCAGCAGCGGATTCATAGCACCGCCTTTGCCAAGGCCGGTGGTCAGTGTCATAACTGCATAATAAATAAAAATTACTATAATACTAATACCAAGACCAATAGAAGAGCTAGTACGCTGTTTCTGCGTACCTAGAGGAGCACCAATCAGGGCAAAAAAGAAGCTGGCGAGCGGAATAGAAATCCGCATGTAAATTTCGCACCACTGCCTTGCTGTAGGTTGATGCTGTTTTTCCAGCACATAAATATATTCGCGCAATTCCCTGATCGTCATTTCCTCGGGTTCTTTCTGCTCCCAAGAAATCTCGTGCGGTGCCACATCCAGCGGAATAATCTGCTCTGTAAATTTAGCAGTGCTTTTTACGCCTTCTTCTTCATTCATCGTATAAACAACACCGTCTTCCAAACGCCAGGATCCATTCTCCCAGTAAGCCTGTTTGGCAGTTTGAATACGTACCAAATGAGCTTTTTCAAACTCTTCAATAGTAATCTTGTCCATCATGCCTTTCGCTTCATCAAAATGACGGGCATAAGTAATTCTCTGAGTACTGCCGCTCAGTGTTTTGATAATGACATGCTCCTGTGTACGTGGTTTTGTATTCTTTTTGATTTCGTATTCCAAAATCCTTCCAGCCTGCACCTTGGCCGCCGGAACAACTTTTTCTGCCCAGATAACAGAAAACATACTGATAACAAAAGCTACGATTAAAACAGGTGCGACAATACGATAGTAACTGATGCCACCCGACTTCATCGCTACAATCTCACTGCTGCCGGATAGTTTTCCAAAAGCCATCAGTGCCGCCAGTAGCATGGACATAGGAAAGGTATAATTGACGATTTCCGGCAAACTGTACATAAATAATTTTGTAATCGTTGCGCCTGAAGCTCCATATTTCGTCATGTACTGCGTCAGACGAAATAACATCGAGCTGGCAATAAAAATACTGGAAAAAGAAGCGATACCAAAAACAAACGGATATAATAATTCACTTAAAACGTAACGATCCAGTAAGCGTAAACGCATTCTTACTCCCCCTACATGCTAAAGTTTTCGCCAAGATAATATTTACGGGCTGTTGGATCGTTAGCGATAGTACCGCTGTCACCATGAATCAAAATTTCACCGTTGGCAAGAATATAGGCTTTATCGACAATACTCAAAGTTTCTCTGACATTATGATCAGTGATTAAAATACCGATACCACGCCTGGCCAGATGAGCAATCATCCCTTGAATATCGGCAACAGCAATCGGATCAATGCCGGCAAAGGGCTCATCGAGTAAAATAAAAGCCGGATCGGTTGCCAACGCGCGGGCAATTTCTACCCGGCGACGTTCACCGCCCGAAAGCTCTGTCCCTTTATTTTTTCTGATATGCTCGATATGGAATTCATCAATCAAAGAATTCATTTTAGCAAGACGTTCTTCTTCTGATAACTCCGTTGTTTCTAAAATAGCCAGAATATTTTCTTCCACTGTCATTTTTCGAAAGATTGAAGCTTCTTGCGGCAGATAACCAATACCGGCCCGAGCTCTTTCATATATAGGAAGCGGAGAAATATCCTTCCCGTCTAAGGTAACGACTCCTGCATCGGGTTTTTCAATGCCGACAATCATATAAAACGTTGTCGTTTTACCGGCGCCATTAGGTCCGAGTAAACCAACAACACTGCCCTGTTGAACAGAAATACTGACACGATTGACAACCCGGCGTCCTGAATATGCTTTTACAAGATTTTGTGTTTCGATAATCACTAGGCAACCTCCATCGGCGTTTGGGTAATGCCTGCTACTTTATCATTATTTTCTAATCCAACATTTTTCTTAGCGGGCTGCGGGACATACACAATCTTAACATGACCGCTTGCCTCAGCCTTATTTGAAGCATTGTTCAATCGCAGGTGGTTGCCCTCAACCGTATTACCGTCCTGTGTAGCTTTAGCATTGCCGATAAGTTCAATATAGCCGCTATCATTGGTTTCATAAACAGCAGCGTCTCCCGACGCGGTTAGATTACGCGGCGCACTGGAGATATCTACGCCACCTGTAGCTTTAGCGACTCCTGTTTTACCGTCATAGCTAATTTTTGACGCATCAAGAGTACTCCCATCCGCCATGGAAAGCTTAGCCCAGCTGCCGATGGTTTCAGCATACTCACGATTTTTATAATAATCTACGCGATCAGAAGACAAAGTTTTATCTCCTTTTGTCATGCTCGCTCCCCCTATGGCCGAAGAATAATCTTCGTCGTGCATAACAAAAATAGAACATACAACGTGCGCATCTTCCCGATCGGCCACCACGCCTCCCGTTAAACGTCCTGATTTTGTTTTACTGTTAAATTCCGCCTTAGCAGCCCTAGCAGTGCCACCATCTTGTGTCAACACAACATTGCCTTGCGCCGTGCCGTTGCCCGACTGCATATCATATTCAATAGTATCCGCTTTAACGCTAAAACTAGAATCTGCCGCTAATGCAGTGCTCATCAAGCCCGAGACCAATAATATACCTAAAATCATTGTGACAGTCATTTTTATTTTACTCATTGTAATCGCCACCTTTCTGAACTTCTGCATTTCCTTCTAATTTCATTTTTTCAAACGCACTGCTGGTAACAGCTTTATCACCTGTTGCCAAAAAATCGTCTTTTAACAAACGTACATTACCACGGGCTGTAATTATATCTTCTGTCTGTTGCCAGCGTACGCTTTCAGCGGTCAGTTTACCTCCGCTTGATAAAGTGGCAACGACCTTATTATTCAGCTCAAAATCTTTTTCTTCACTTTTTACAAGGCCGCCACCTGCAACAAGATCCAAGACGCTGCCATCTTCACGATAAATTTTACCCTTAACACCTTTCAGAACAGCTTCACCACTGCTTTTAATCTGCTCAACTTCTTCAACGGTTATTTCCCACACTTTTTTACCGTCGACTTCTCTTGCTAAAGTAGTATTTCTAACTTTTGCGTTTGTACCGGTATTTTCTTCCTGCACCGGATTATTGGTAGGAGCTTCGCCGCCAAGCATCAGCCAGGCGATAATACCGACGGTAATAACCAGTGCGGCAACAATCATTTGGAAGCCTTTATTCCGCAACATGCTCCTGCTCCTTTCCATTCGGTGTATAAGGCGTATTCCAACGATGCTGGAACCACAGCCAGTTATCAGGGTATTCCCTTATTACTTCTTCTACCACTCTTGTCATTTTTAAAGTAACGCGATAATCATCCATTTGTTTATCGCCGGTATCTTCATAATAAATAGGCTCTTTAACGATTGCCTGATGTCCGTAATAACCTTCTTTCCGCACAATAAAGATTGGAATTATCGGGGCCTTAAATTTTCGCGAAAAATATGCCGGTCCAGAAGGAGTAGCGGCCATTTTCCCCAAAAACGGTACAAAAATTCCGTTATAACCGCCATCCTGATCCGCAATCAATCCCAGCATACGCCCTTTTTTCATTGCTCTGGCACAACCCAATATCTCACTAGTGCCGCGAGAAAAAATTTCTTGCCCGACACCGGCGCGCAATTCATTCATAAAATCACTGTAAACTCTATTGGGTTGCGGTTTTTCAACAGCACTGATAGGAAATCCATATAAAGACAAAGCAGCTCCCAACCATTCCCAATTATCCATATGGCAAGCCAACATAACGACGCCACGCCCTTCATTCAACGCCTCCCATAAGACATCAGGACGATCAAAAGTTACCAGACCGCGAATATTATCTTTATTCAACGCCGGCATATACATTATTTCCATAAAAGTTATGCCTAATTTA
>CAYVGQ010000042.1:0-9043 GCA_964450295.1 uncultured Phascolarctobacterium sp.
AATATATGGTTCATTAAGAAATAAAAAAATAAGTCTTGACAAGGTGGACACTTCTCTCTAATCGTTCCAGAATATTATATTGAGCACACAAATAACCACAAATAGCTACCGGCATGTTTCTTGTAAAATAGGCAAGTAAATCGAATAAAAAAGTTTCTTTTAAATTGTTAAACTTTAGAAAATAAGCCGGTACTTTAACGATTAAAAAAATTATCAATAAAATAAACAGAGTTTTTTTAAAAGTATAGACCGCAATCTTTTTGTCTAACACCGGCAAAAATAACATAACTTCTATGTATACAAATACAAACCATGAAAAAATCATTATATTATTAGAGGCAGTAAACATTTCTTTAACTAATTCAATACCTGTTAATTTATAGCCACATATAAAGACGGCTAGTCCCGCAAAGCTAAATAGAATTAGCCAATAATCTAACAAGAAAGATATTATTTTTTTAAAAGAATATTTTAAAGTTTTATCTACGTGAAAATAATAAGTATACCCTGTCAAAAATAAAAACATTGGCACAACGGCAAAACCGGCAAATTTGTTTATAACACCGATATACGGCAATAAATAATCGTAAGCAACGCCATCAACATACCAATTAGGAAAAGAGAGAGAATGATGCAGAACCATCAACAATATTGCTATTCCTTTTAAATAAGAGGAAAGCTCTCTTGTTAGAACACTATTATTATTTTTAGTGATGTGTTGACTTGTTTTTTGAAGATTTAACAACTTAATATTCTTACCAATAAACATTTTATAATCTATCCCCTATAATAATTATTTATATATTTCGCTAATTATGGGTTAAAATATTGTTAATATTTTTCTAACAAATAGATATCTTTAATCACTTTAATCTCATGTATATTTGGAATTTCTTCCAGTCCTTTTAACCTTCTCAATTCCAGACCACGCACCAAAATATATTTTTTTTGTGCATCATTTAGAGCCGCAACTAAATCTCCGCTTTTAGGTTCTATTTTCACACCCGGCTTGCCGCTGTAATACATAAAACCCGGGCGAAGAAATTTGTCAACATAAACTTCCTGGGACTCTTTGCACTGGGCTTGATAAACTTTTACAAGTTCTTTAACACTAAAGCGATTGGCGACTGCCGGCAACAGGAAGGAGAATGCAATAACCATTGTTAAAATTCCGGTAGCTACATGAAGCCAAGCCGCAAAATTTATATTACGAGAATATAGTAAAGTCCAAATAATACTTGCTCCCAGAAGTAATGTTACTATGCAAAGCACGGTTCCGCCAAAAGCCACTTCCGGCAAATACTTTTCTCCAATTACCCAACCGATACTCATTAGTACGAACACTACTCCTGTTCCTAAAACGAACGACCAATGTACGGGATTATTTTCCTTTTGCATTCTGGCAATATTCCAACCAATCATAATGGCAAGTGACGGAAACATAGGTAAAACATAGGAAACAAGCTTTGTTTGAGAAATAGTAAAAAAGATAAGTACGAATAACCACCAAATTTGTACAAATAACATTTTGGACAATTCTTCGGAACGGCAATCAAAAACTGACGATTTAAGAGACTGTAATAGAAGTCCTGTCCAAGGAAAAATCCCCAGAAGAATTACCGGCAAATAGTACCACCATAGTACTCTATTAGGATGTTCTGGCGTTGTAAATCTGGTCAAATTATGAAATCCCAAAAAGGTATTGATAAATTCCATTCCATGCACCTGATACATAAAATAGTACCAAGGCAAGGCAATGACAAAATATAAAAACAATCCGCGTAGACAATGCATTTCCAAAATACGCCGCCACTGAGCGGTGCAAACTATGTGCAAAAATGTGATGGCAACGGGAAAAACAAAACCTATAGGCCCTTTGGTTAGCGTAGCTAAAGCCATACAAACGTACATCAACCAGTATTTTTTATGCATATAACACAATAGCGCCCCTGTCAGAAAAAACAAAAGCGTTGTATCTGTAACAGCGGCCTTGCCAAGATAAACAAACTGCACCGACGTAGCTAAAACCAACCCAGACCACAACCCGGCTTGCTCACTAAAAAGGTTGCTAACCGAGCAATAAAGCATAATGACCGTAAAAAAAGCCATCAAGGCGGCAGGGAAACGAGCTGCAAATTCTCCTTCCCCAAAAACATGGATAGAACCTGCTACAAGCCAATAATACATAGGAGGTTTGTCGAACCAATATTCATTATAAATACGTGGGGAAAGGTAATCCCCAAATTTAATCATCTCCCGAGCAGTTTCCGCATAAACGGGTTCATCCGGATCAAGTAAAGGTATGTTCCCCAAGTCAAGGAAAATAGTTAAGACAACAACAACTGCTAAAAGCAGTAAGCTGCCTTTCTTTATTCTATTCATCCTTATCCTGCTTTCTCCTTTTTAAATAATCCTGATAAGTTTGTTTAATGCCATCTTGCAATTTCATCTGCGGAGTAATCTTTAAAATGTCTTTAAGCCGTTTATTCGCCAAAGTAGAGCGGGGAATGTCTCCCGAACGCGCCGCTACATAACGAACATCAATTTTTTTAGCAACTACTTTCGCAAAAGCGGCTAACAATTGATTAACAGAATTTTCAGATTCTGTAGAAACATTGATAGTTTGACAGCCCGTGGTTGTCAAACCGCTCTGCAATGCAGCTGCCACATCGCCAGCATAAATAAAATCGCGAGTTTGCTCGCCGTTACCAAAAACTGTTACCGGTTTTCCCCCTGCCAGTAATTTACAAAAAATGCTTACAACACCGCCTTCACCGCCTTCTCCTTGACGCTCGCCATAGACATTAGCAAACCGAAAAACGACAGCATTGATACCATAAAGTTTATGATAAAGATGAATATAGTATTCTGCCGTCATTTTAGTAAGGCCGTAGAAGGATATCGGGCGTAAAATCGCATCTTCTCTCAGTGGAATATTTTCATTCTCTCCATAAACTGCCGCACTAGATGAAAACAAAACCGTTTTGACCTTATACTTCCGGCAGTTCTCCAGCACATTGATTAGCCCCGCTAAATTAATATCGCAATCCTCATCAGGATGCTCCATAGAATATGGTACCATTGTCTGAGCTGCTAAATGAACTACCGCATCAAAATGTTCTTTTTCAAAAATCTTATCTATATCTTTAGAGCGAATGTCTGCTACAACAAGCTTCATTTGTGAAGGAACATTCTTTTTAAAACCGTTTGAAAGGTTATCCAAGACTATAACTTCATATCTTCTATCATTACTCAGCAATTCTAACAAATGCGAACCGATAAAACCGGCACCACCGGTTACTAAGACTTTCATTATTTCTTTTTTCCCTTCTTTATTTGATTTTTCATTGACAACACATTAGACCCAAATGCACGAATGGAAACTATTGCCCCTAAAAAAAACGGCAGATATTCGGCTGTAAAACGCCACAAAACTGCCATAATACCTACCAGACCTCCCGGCAGCAACTCGGAAAATAGGACTAAGAAACCTGCTTCGGCTATTCCTGATCCACCAGGAGTTGGAGAAAAATAAAGCACCAAATTTAAAAGCACCATACGCCCCATTACCTGAATCCAGTCAAATGTAATATTAATTCCTTTAAAAAACATGGGAACTATTGCATAAATGCAAAGCAGACTGAGACCTGATTCAATGAACGCACGTGCTACCTTTAGCGGATGTTTTCCCATAATAAAAGAGGCTTGTTTAAACTCCTTATACCAAAGAAAGCATCTGCGCCTAAAATCATGGGAAAAGTTATTTGTAAGCCCAATAATCCAAAATTCAGGATAACGAGTACGCATCAGTAAAACTGCGGCAATAGGCAAAGATACGAATAATACCGAAACAATAGTAATAACGCTGGTCGGCATCCAATCCACCAATGTATGGTCGCTATGCAAAACAAAGGGCACTAGCAAAATCAAAAATGTTATCGACATAATTGTACGTACAAAAACAACAACAGTAGCTTTAGCTACAGGTACTCCTGCTTTGCGCATAAACATAATCTGAGCTACTGCTCCGCCACTGGCTCCGGGTGTTACCAAGGCTAAAAAATAATTGCTTAAAACGACGTTTATAACTTGCCGCGTAGTCAATTTTTCATCCGTTACATTAGCAAGTGTCATTAAACGTAACCCATCAAAAACAAGACCCAGTCCTAAAACGCCAAAAGCCGTGGCAATACACCACGGTTCGAACATCGTTAGGTATTCTAACGCTCTTATGTCAAATGTAAAATAAATAACGGCCGCAGAAATAATACTAACAAAAACAAACATCAATAGCAATCTGCGTAACAATTTTCTATGCATATCAAAGCCCACCAAAGTTTATTAAAGTTATCTTCTGCCGCTCCAATAAACATTTATTTTTTGCGGAAAGAAAAGCCGCGAGCTCATCTTCCCAGTGATACTGCCAAGAGAATTTTCTTTCTAAAAGTTCTGCATTCATCCCCGGATGGGTCATAATTTCACTGACGCCTTCCGGTAGATTTTTAATTATCTCTCCTACCAAAAACTCGTTTAAATTACCGCCTGCTAACATGCCAAAAAAGTGTTGTGGATAGCGAAGCTGATTTTTTCGCGTTTTAACTTTTGCCAGCACGCTACAAAAGCTAAGACCTTCGCGCCCAAATAATCTGCCGGCACTGCTTCTATAACCGCCTCTCCAGAAGTAGCCTTCCTGGGGCATTCTTATTCTTTTTATGTCAAATTCATTGCATAGTTGAAAAACTATCTCTGATATGCCTGGCAGAACATGCAAATGCTGATGACTGTCAACATGAGTTATTTGCAACCCGCAGTTAAGCGCACACTCAAATTGTGCCTTCAATTCAGCAACTACTTCGGATTTTTTTATTCTGCCGGCATACCAGCGTTTAACAAAAATCGTATGGTCTTTCGGCAACATTCCATTTTCATCCACCAACGTCGGCACCTGACGCGCCGGCAAAAGCGTCTGTCCCCCACCTACCAAAGTAAGGTGCAGGCCTATCCCTAGTTTGGGATTATTCTTCGCTTGACTTACTGCATCAGCAAAGGCTTCGCCACCACAGATTAAAGAAGAACTGGTAATAAATCCTTCTCTGTGTCCTTTTATGATGCCGTCATTAATAGCTTTGTGCAGGCCGAAATCGTCTGCGTTAACAATTAATTTTTTCATATGACGAGCCTCCTAAAAGGCTTTAAATTTTTTTATAATTAGCAAAATGCATTTTAACAAACTTCTCCAGCGCACTGCGTCCAAATTTCTGAGCCAACTCACGTGCACAATCTGTGGTATTATTACCGCCGCCTTTCGGCAACTCTTTAAGTCCTACCTGTACGGCTAAATACCTCATAATTTCCAAAAATTTAGCTCGTGCCAAAACCGAAGCTGCCGCAACGGCGATATCAGCTTCGGCACGATGCTGTTGCACAACATTAACGAAAGGGCATTCTTTCTGAAGAGTACTACGAATATCATTAGAAGCTGTAAACTGATCTACAAGAGCATAGTTACATTCGGGGCACTGCCGCAGAACACTGCGCAAAACAGATATGTGCCCGTTACTTAAAAGATGGTTAAGGTTTTTTCCCTGTGCCAGCATCTGCTTATAACGATAATTATACATTTCCGGCTTTAAGGCCAACACTGTCTGTATTGGCACCGTTTTCATAATCAAATCTGCCAGACGTAAAACCTCTTTATCGTTAATAAGTTTGCAGTCTTTAACGCCCAAACTCACCAATTTCTCAGCAGTAGTACCTTTGTCGATTAAAACAGCCCCCACTACCAATGGTCCAAAGAAATCTCCTTTACCTGATTCGTCACTGCCAGCCCAAATTCCTTTAAAATCGGCATAATTTCGTAAAAGTGTGTAGTCACTAAAGTCACGGGAAATTTTTTTGTCCGTTATTTCAGCACTTTTTCCAGTCAGGGCCAGTTCTAACTGCTGTTTAAGCTCAGATGCTCTACCACCCCAAACAAGCTTGATGCCTTTTTTCCCATTATATACTGCTAGTACTACTTTACCTTCACAGCCTTCTACTGTCAACTGCATCCCATATTGTAACTTCTTGTCTGTGATAGTCAAACTAGAGTCAAAGTTGTAAATCTGCTTTTTTAATTCTTCAATATAAGCAGGAAAATCAATGTTCAATTTGGACCTCCGCAGCGTTAATAGCTGCTTGCATAATATTTTTCATACTCTGTCCGCTTTTTAAAGCTAGAACTTTGCAATCTTCAAATTCGGGGGCAATATTGACGATGTTACTTCCCATTTGGGCATATTTGATTCGTACTTTGCCTTCGGGCAAAGTAACGATAGTGAATTTACGATAATTGCTATGACGATGCACGGCATAATAACGTACACCCAAGGAAGTGGTTTCTGTCAGCAACAATTCGGTTAATTGATTCAAATACTGCGGTTGCAAAAGTACCGATATAGTTTGGGCCGGTCGTCCTTTTTTCATAATAATAGGCGTAACCCAACAATCAAGTGCCCCCGTCTGAAAAAGCTTTTCCTGTATATAAGGATAAAACTCGCCACTCATATCATCGATATTGCACTCAGCCACCAACAACTCTTCTTCTACTTGCTTTGATAAACTGCCAATAGTTACACGTAAAACATTGGGAATTTCCAAGTCCCAAGTGCCGGCGCCATAGGCAATTTTTGTGCCGACAAAGCCACCGGGGAAGTCCGTTGTGCTGACGGCAAGCGCCTTCATTAAGGCGGCTCCTGTAGGAGTAGTAAGCTCTTTTTCAATGTTTCCACAACTATGACTAAGCCCCTGCAGTAATTCTGCAGTTGCCGGAGCCGGCACTGGCATCAGCCCATGTGCACATTTTACAAAACCTTTACCTGTATAGATTTTAGAAACAAAAATTTTCTCAATACCTAAATATTCCAAGGCCAATACACAACCTACAATATCAATAATAGTATCAATAGCTCCTACTTCATGAAAGTGTATTTTCTCTATTGGTTTACCATGAACCTTGGCTTCTGCTTCGGCTAAAACTGTAAATACTTTAAGTGCTTGCTCTTTGATGCCTGCGCTCAAATACGAAGTTTCAATTATTTTTCTTATGTCCTGCAGATTACGATGCTCATGATGGTGTTGGTGCGTTTCAAGCGAGGTTGCAGTCCCTGTATAATGATGTATGTGTGGCCCTTCACTATGTTCATTTACGCCGGCATTATTACGCTCGTGCTTATGTGCATGATGATTGTGATTATAATCACTGTTTCTGGCGTCATCGTGGCAGTCTCCCGGCAGTACAACATTAAAGTAGTATGCGTCGATCCCGCATTTATTGACGCGTTTGTTAATAATTTCATAGGCCCCCAAATGCAACTTTTGCATTTCTTCTTTTAAATATTCTACTGGCACTCCGACGTCTATAAGTGCCCCTAAAAGCATATTACCGCTAATACCGGCAAAAGCCTCTATATAAATTGTTTTCATCACTTCACCTCATATGATTAATAATACTCGCCATCCGCCCCGCACCAAAACCATTGTCAATATTAACTACGGCTACACCTGCCGAACAGCTATTTAGCATCCCTAAAAGAGCGGACAGGCCCTGAAAATTAGCTCCATAGCCTACACTAGTAGGAACAGCAATGACCGGACGCTCAACCAGACCGCCAACAACACTAGCTAACGCGCCTTCCATACCGGCAACGACGATGACTACATTCGCCCTGCGGATAACTTCCAAATTATCAAATAATCTGTGGATACCTGCAACACCGACATCGTAAATACATTCGACACGGTTTCCCATGATTCTTCCTGTTAAAGCCGCTTCTTCCGCTATTGGAAGGTCACTGGTGCCCGCCGTTACAACCGCTATATAACGCTTATCATCCTTAGGCAAGGGCTTCCGTTCAACAAAAATCAATCGTGAATTTTTGTGATAAACAGCATCGGGCAATACTCGCTGCAACGCAGCGAACTTCTCGGCATCAGCACGTGTGCCCAAAATATTATTGTGCACCTGTGCCAGCTTCTCCATAATGGCAACAAGCTGTTCTACCGTTTTGCCCTCACAGTAAACGACTTCAGGAAAACCCTGACGTAAGCTGCGATTATGATCCAGCTTTGCGAACCCGAGATCGGTATAATCAGCATCATGCAGCTTTTGCAAAGCAGTTTTGGCATCGATAACGCCTGATTTATAGCTTTCTAACAGAGCCAACAAATTTTCTTCGTAAGTCATAGCTTAATACTTCCTTAACTATGTATTATGCAAATGCTTTTCTTTCCATGCTTCGGAAAGCAGATACAGCAGCGGTACAACAACCAAAGTAAGCAAGGTGGAAGTTATTAACCCGCCAACTAACACCACGCCCATTGACTGACGCAGCTCCGCGCCGGCACCAAGTCCCAGCGCAATCGGCAGCATGCCTAAAATAGTCGACAGCGTCGTCATAAAAATAGGACGAATACGCAAAGCACAAGCTTCACGCAAAGCTTCACGCAAAGGCATACCCCTTGTTCTCGCCTGATTAGCATAGTCAACCAACAAAATCGCATTTTTGGTGACCAAACCCAGCAGCATTGTAAAGCCAATCAAAGACATCATATTCGCTGTCTGTCCTGCCACCATCAACCCCAAAACTGCACCGATAATCGCAAACGGCAGTGACATCATGATAACCAAAGGTTGCATAAAGCTTTCAAATTCTGCTGCCAATACCATATAGATCATAACGATAGCCAGAACTACAGCCTTAGCAATCTCACTGAAAGCCCTGTCCATCGTTTCTGCCTGCCCAATCATTTTATAACGATAACCAACCTGCATATTCATATCCGGAATCATTTCCGTTTGAATCTTCTGAATCAGATCGCCCGGTGTAATACCAACAGTATTAGCATAAACGACTATCTGACGCTGCCTGTCCTCGCGGTCTATACGAGTCGGACCAGAGGAAAAATATACGTCAGCAACATCGCCAAGACGTACAAACGAACCGTCGGAAGTAGATACCCGCAAATTGGCTACGTCATTGATATCACGACGATGCGCTTCATC
>CAYVGQ010000043.1:0-7245 GCA_964450295.1 uncultured Phascolarctobacterium sp.
AAAACGCTGTTCCTCATCAATCACCAGCAAGCCCAAATCAGGAAACGATATATCGGACTGGAGCAATCTATGCGTACCGATCAAGACATCGACCTGTCCATTTTCTAACTCCCGCAAAATTCTTTTCTGCTCTTTAGGAGTACAGAAACGGCTCACCATCTCTACTTTTACCCCGAAAGGTTGCATCCGCTCTTTAAAAGTCATAAAGTGTTGCTGTGCCAAAACTGTTGTAGGGACCATGACCGCAACCTGCTTTCCATCCATAACAGCTTTAAAAGCAGCCCGAATGGCAACTTCAGTTTTTCCATAACCGACATCACCGCACAATAATCTATCCATTGGCTCCGGCTTTTCCATATCTGCCTTGATCTCTGCTATTGCCTTCAGCTGATCCGAAGTTTCTTCATAAGGGAAACGCTCTTCAAAATCACGTTGCCATTCTGTGTCAACCGCAAACGGATGACCGGGAACAATTTTTCGCTGTGCATATAAACGCAATAGTTCCTCAGCCAGTTCAGTAATCGCCGCTTTTGCTTTACTCTGAACTCGTTTCCAATCAGCACCGCCCATTTTTGAAAGTCGCGGAGCCTGACTTTCGTTGCCCACATATTTGTGAAGCAGTACGACTTGTTCCACCGGCACATACAGTTTATCATCGCCGGCATATGCAAGCAGCAAATAATCGCGATGCATGCCGTCTACAACTATATTTTCTACGCCAATATAACGGCCAATTCCATGTACGGAATGAACTACATAATCACCTGCTTTGATGTCCGAAAAATATTGTAGTTGGGCACCTCTATTTTTAGTATGCAAGCGTCTTTTTTTCTGCATACCAAAAATATCATTTTCAGTTAAAAGCAGCCACTGTTCGCTCCAGAAACGGAACCCTGCCGTCAACTCGCCGCTAATAACGCTAATCCGTCCCTGTCTAAGCAGAGCACCTTCTTTAACAAAAACCGCATTCATCCCGCGACTCTGCAAACTATCAGCTAAGCCGCGCGCCTTGATATCACTGCTCATCATAACGATCGGCACCTGACCGTCATCCAGCCAACCTCGAAGATCATCCGTCAGCAACTCTAGATTTTTGTTATAAGGCGCAACAGAACGTACCGGTACAGTAACATCCTTAAAAGCAGGGAAATAACTATGACCTAAAGCAGCTGTTACCCAGGCTTTGCTTTGTCCGCAACGACCTTCCAGTTCAGCAGGCGTCCACAATTCCTCTGTATAAGCGTTACTTTCAACGTATATTTTTTGTAAAAGTTCAAATAGACGCGAAGGTTCGTCGATTACCAACCGCGTTGAAACAGCAAGATAATCTAGAACAGACGCCGAAAAATCTTCGTTCTCATTGATTTGCAATGGTACTATCTTGATCTCGTTCAAAGCCTCAATACCGCGCTGAGTATCTAGATCAAAGCTACGCATTGCATCAAGCTTGTTGTCAAACCATTCAATTCTGTTCGGGCGCTGACTGTTAATAGGGAAAATATCCAAAATATCCCCACGCAAACAAAACTGTCCGAGAGCGTCAACCTGTTCAGTTCGTTCATAGCCCAGTCTGACGAGTTGTTCCAGTAATTCTTGCTGTTCCAATTGCTGACCAATAGTAAGGACTATACCACTTCCCAATACCTGCTGCGGTACCGGCATTTTCTGCAGCAGTGCCTCTGCCGTTACGAAAACAATACCCTGCTCTTCACCCTGCATAATACGCAATGCCGCTACACGACCAGCCTGCACCTCACAGTTCCGCGAATCCGCCTGCACCCGTGGCAAATTTAGAGGATACAATTCCTGCATCAACAGATCAGAATAGAAACAGTTCAAAGTCCTGCGATACTCACGAATGTCATCTCTACCACTTACAAGAAATACCAAAGAGCCCTGTTCCGGCAAAAGCCGATCCAGAGCTGCCAAAAAAGCAGTTTTAGCGGCGCCACTGATACCTGTCAGCAAGCACCCTTGCCCATGTTGCCAAAACTCCGCCGCAGTCTGGGCCTCTTTCACTGCGGCGATAGCATCTAACAATTCAATTTTCATCAGTTTACCCTTGAATACAAAAGGGTTCTAGCCTGAGCTAAAACCCTTACGAATTTATTGCAATTACAGCTTAACAGAAAAATCTTTGCGGTCAAAACTGTGCACTGCATCTACAAAGCGGACGGTACCGGTTTTATAACGCATCGAAACAGTATGTGTTCGTACACCGCCGCCAAAATAACGCAAACCGTTAAGCAAATTGCTCTCAGTAATAGCCGTAGCCGTGAACATGCAATCAGCACCTTTAACCATATCATCCAGCGTCAGTATCGATTTGCAGTCTGTAATCCCCATTCCCAAACAACGTTTTACCTGTTCATCATTTTCAGGGCACAGACGAGCCTGCATATCACCGCCAAGACATTTGAGTGCTGCTGCTGCCAGCACGCCTTCAGGGGCACCGCCTTTACCGATATACATATGCACACCAGTACCTTCGATGCCTGCATTAACAATGGGATTGACATCGCCGTCAGTAATTAGTTGAATCCGAGCGCCTGCACGACGAATATCATCCATAATCTCGTAATGACGTTCTCGTTCCAGTAAAACAACGGTAAGATCGGAAACTTTACGTTCCAACGCCTTAGCTACGCGCTTCAGATTTTCACCGACAGGAGCATCAATGTCAATGCAGCCTTTAGCACGAGGCCCAACAGCAATCTTATCCATGTACATATCAGGAGCATGAAGTAGGCAACCTTTCGGGGCGATAGCAATAACTGCAATAGCACCGGGTTGTCCTTTTGCGACAAGGTTAGTACCTTCCACAGGATCAACGGCAATATCAACTTCGTCGCCGCCGCCACCGACTTTTTCACCTATATAGAGCATCGGTGCCTCATCCATCTCTCCTTCACCGATAACAACTGTACCGCTAATATTCACCGTATCAAAGGCTTTACGCATTGCGTCAACAGCCAACTGATCAGCGCCATTTTTATCTCCACGTCCCACACTGCGCCCACAGGCAATCGCTGCAGCTTCGGTAACACGTACAAATTCCATGGACAACTCTCTGTTCATTCCCAACTCAGCTCCTTCATTAATTAATACAAACCAATATAATCATTTTTAATTATATCACTTTCTGAATTAAAGTGCAGATCAAAATAAAAAATCTCTTCTTTAATCTAAATTTCTTAGCTTATTTTTAACACAAGCAATTTAAACAAAACCTGCAAAGGCAAGACAAAGGCAATGTACAAAAGCAACAAACTAAATGCGACTGTTGCCAACGATCTTTTGAAATCAATCAAATAGACCACCTGCAATGCCCTAATAAGCAGATACAGCATCCACAGCTTGGCTATAATGCAGGCACTAACAACTACCAATATTCCTGTCAGTCCCAACTTCGTACCTAAGAGCGCCACAGGTGTCAATAACAAAAAGGGCAGTGTCGTATAACCCAAAAGACAGATTAATCCCACAGCATCGCCGGCTAAAGCGCCCAAGGTTTCCAAAATACCATGTAACAGAAAGCCATACATCGCTAAAACAACGCCGGCAATGGAAACCGTCGCTGTAATAATGGCCAAACGCACTGAGAGCGCCTGATCAAAAAACAACTGATTTGTAACCACACCACTGAAAATACCCACACTTAAAGTAAAATACCACAAGCTCCGCCACATGCAGTGTTCTTGAGCCAGAAAGCGCATTCCGTCACGAGTCTCAAATAAAACATCAAATGTTTTCCGCCTCATAAGGCATCACCTCGTCGCCTGCGGTGAAGGCATCACTACAGCTTCCTTCTGTAGCACAGCTTCTATATGTCCCATAAGCACCCGTGATAACCCTGCGTTAAGAAACGTTTCCCAGGGCTTCTGGCGCTTAGTTTCTTTGAGCTCAGGAATACCATCTATACCTATCGCCTTACCCGCAGCTTCCATAGCGTCATAATAATTACCAATTTCATCAACCAGCCCCAATTCCTTGGCTTGTCGGCCTGTATAAACGCGTCCATCAGCAAGAGTTTTTACCTTGGCTACATCCATGTTCCGCCCCTCTGCTATAACAGCTACAAAATTTTCAAACATTTGATTGACCATTGTTTGCAAAATCTGCTCTTCTTCCGGTGTCATCGCCCTATCGCTGGACATGATATCCTTATATTGGCCACTTTTGATTTTAGTTGTATAAATACCAATTTTTTTGAAAAGTTCTTGAGTGTTCATATATGGCATATAGACACCGATACTACCCGTCAAAGTAGACGGATTGGCATAAATAGTATCACTGTAAGCCGCCAGCCAATACGCTGCGGATGCCGCACTGTTTCCCATAGTAGCAATAATTGGTTTGTTAGTGGTTTCCTTAAAACGTTTCAGTTCTCGTCCAACTTCTTCAGCAGCAGTCACACTCCCACCCGGAGAATCAATACGCAGAACCAATGCCTTAACGCTGTTGTCTGCGGCCGCAGCACGAATTTCACGCATCAGGCGTCCAGAAGAAGCACCGGCAGTTTCACCCCAGATATTGTCACTAGGTTCACCGCTGACAAGCACGCCTTCAATATTAACTAAAGCAACGCGATCTGTTGGCATGGAGATGACCTGATCATCATTATTCTTCCCGTTGAATAACGACACGACAAAAGACAATATTGCTATCAGCAAGATTGCACTAACAAAAATTTTTTTCAGCATTATTTCCACTCGCTTTCACAAAAAAAGCAGACTGACACGCAGTCTGCTTTTCGGTTCTTCTTAAGATCTTATTTTTGTTCCCGCAAAGCAGCAGCAATGAACTCTCTAAATAGCGGATGCGGATTAGTAGGACGGGATTTAAATTCCGGATGGAACTGTGCTCCTAAAAACCACGGATGCCTGTCTTCGGGTATTTCGACGATCTCGACCAGACGTCCGTTCGGCAAAGTTCCACCAATACGCAGGCCACCGTCAATTAGCTGTTCACGCAAAGCGTTATTAACCTCATAACGATGACGATGACGCTCGTAAACCAATTCTTCAGCATAAGCCCTCTCAGTCAAAGTTCCCGGATAAACCTTGCAGGGGTACAACCCCAAGCGCATCGTACCACCCTTATCTTCTACACTTACCTGTTCAGGCATTAAATCAATAACCGGATATTTGCAGCCCTCCACAAATTCGGAGCTATGAGCATTTTCCATGCCGCAAACATTACGGGCATATTCGATAACAGCGCACTGCATACCCAGACAGATACCAAAAAACGGTACTTTGTTTTCTCTAGCATACTGTACGGCTTTAATCTTACCTTCAATACCACGGTCGCCAAACCCACCCGGCACCAGAATACCGTCGACGTCTTCCATAATTTTATGCATGTCTGTTTCAGCAGCTTCAATGTGTTCAGCATTCACCCATTTTATTTTCAGCTCACACTCATTAGCAACAGCGGCGTGTTTTAAAGCTTCAGTAATACTAATATAAGCATCCTGCAGCTCCACATATTTACCTACGACGGCAATGGTGGTTTTACGATCATAATGTTTTAGGATACGACCAACCATTTGATGCCAACCGGACATATCTTTCGGTTTATCCGGCATATCCAGTTTTGTTAAAACAATAGAATCAAGACCTTGTTCTTCCATCAGCATCGGTACTTGGTAGATGCTGGCAGCGGTCAGATTCTGAATCACTGCTTCCGGATCAACGTCACAGAACATAGCCATTTTCTCACACATATCTTTAGAAATAGGACGTTCGCTACGACAAACGATAATATCGGGAGAAATACCTATGCTACGCAGTTCTTTAACGCTGTGTTGGGTCGGCTTTGTTTTTAACTCCCCAGCAGCAGCAATATATGGAACTAGGGTTACATGGATATAAAGCACATCATGACGTCCTACTTCCTTTTTTACCTGGCGGATAGCTTCAAGAAACGGCAAGCTCTCAATATCACCTACGGTTCCACCAATCTCCGTGATAACAAAGTCAGCATTATCGTCGCGCCCAACACGGTAAACCCGCTCTTTAATCTCATTAGTGATATGAGGAATAACCTGCACGGTACCGCCAAGATAATCACCGCGGCGTTCTTTATTGATCACGGAAAGATAAATCTTTCCTGCCGTAACATTAGAACTCTTAGACAAATTAATATCAATAAAACGCTCATAATGCCCCAAATCAAGATCTGTTTCAGCACCGTCATCGGTAACAAAAACTTCTCCGTGCTGATAAGGGCTCATCGTACCGGGGTCTACATTGATATAAGGGTCAAATTTCTGAATAGTAACTTATTTTTGAAACTACACCACCTGTTACAAAAATATATTTCGTCATGATTGTCCTCCCGTTCATCATAAAATGGCTTTATAGTAAATCAATTACATTCTTTCCGGTGCCGATACACCTAAAATACTCAAGGAATGCTTCAAAGTATGCCGAGCAGACTTAACCAGCTTAATGCGGGCTTGTTGCAATTCCGGATCCACCCCCAGAATACGGCACTGATTATAAAAGGAATGGAACAATCCCGCCAAATCATGGACATAATGTGCTACACGGTGTACCGCACGTTCTTGCGCCGCCTGTTCCAACATTTCCTCATATTCTCCCATTTTTTTGATTAGTTCCTGCTCCGTTGCATCAGTCAGTAGCGTATAATCAGCATTCTCAGCCTCGATGATATGTTCTTCTTCCAACTGACGCATAATACTGCAAATACGAGCATGAGCATATTGAATATAATAAACGGGATTTTCATTCGATTTTTCAGTAGCTAAAGTCAGGTCAAAGTCCAGCTGACTGTCAATAGAACGCATGGTAAAGAAGAATCTTGCCGCATCCGTGCCAACTTCCTCGATTAACTCATTCAAAGTAACACTTTGTCCGGTACGCTTCGACATTTTTACCAGTTCTCCGTTGCGATACAGACTTACCATTTGCAGAATTAGGACCTCCAGTTGCTCAGGATCATAGCCCAAAGCGCCTATGGCAGCCTTCATTCTTGCAATATAGCCATGATGGTCGGCTCCCCACAGATTGATAACGCGATCAAAACCGCGGCTGAATTTATTCCAGTGATATGCAATATCGGCCGCCAAATAAGTAGGAACTCCGTTTTCACGAATAACCACGCGATCTTTATCATCGCCGTACGCTGTCGCTCGCAACCATAAAGCGCCGTCTTTTTCATACATATAACCACGCTCAGTCAGAAGTGCGCAAGCTTCGTTAATTTTATCGGCTTCGT
>CAYVGQ010000043.1:7255-8687 GCA_964450295.1 uncultured Phascolarctobacterium sp.
TTAAAAGCTTCCAAATCCTCTTTCAGCGCTGCCAATTTCTCCCGCAAGGCAATTGTACGAAACTCACGCAGGCGATCAATTTCATCCATATGCAAAAATTTATCGCCATAAAGTTTCACGATGCGTTTAGCAGTTTCAACGATGTCATAGCCATGATAGCCATTTTCAGGGAACTCCACATCTACTCCCATTTCTTCTAAATAACGAGCATTGACTGAAGCAGCCAAATTATTAATCTGGTTTCCGGCATCATTTATATAGTACTCACGCGTCACATCATAGCCGGCCGCCTTCAACAAATTTGCCAATGAGCTACCTACGGCGGCACCACGTCCATGTCCTACATGCAAGGGGCCTGTAGGATTAGCGCTTACATATTCCAACTGAATTTTTTCTCCGGTTTTAGCAGGCAAATTACCGTAGTTCTCACCGGCGGCAACTATAGCGGCCAAAAGCTCCGCCGTCCAGTTCTGTTTTAAATAAAAATTAATAAACCCCGGCCCCGCTATCTCAGCTTTTTCAATATAAGAGCAGTCCAGGTTAGCAATAACCTCTTGCGCCACCAGACGCGGATTGCATTTCAGTCTACGGCCCGACTGCATGGCAAAGTTTGTAGCAAAATCACCAAACTCTTTCTGCGGTGGCACTTCTAAAAGCACCTCCGGCAGTGTGCCTGCTTTGATCGTACCTGCGGCAATAGCTTGTTCCGCGGCAGCTTTAATGGCAACAGCCAGTGCTTTTTTCATGTTCACGCTTGACATCCTCCTCTATTTCCATCCTCAATTTCAATTTGCTATGCGGTTTGCCTCCTATTTCCAAGGCGTATTCCAAATCAATATGCCAAACTCTGCCACGGCGATACACATACAAATATTCCGTTACCGCCCGCAGGGGCAAAGTAAGATGCGGAGTTTGATAAACACTTTCATTTACCAATCCTCTTGCAAACTCCTGACGGCAAACAGTATTACCGCTACGCAAAATTACTAAGTTGTCATAATTCCACTTAATCGTAGTTTTTGTCCCGGACATTCCGGATGCCTTCGGTTCTTCATAAAAAGCATAAAACTTATTGTTTTTTTGGGTCATACAGCCTGAGGATACGGTCTCCAACTCTTCCGTGCCATCGTTATTGCATGAACGGCTGTAAATACGTATTTTAACAGGCTGCATAAAAAATCCACTCCATAAAAATGACTAGAGCTCACTCCCTTTCGCCGCGTTAAAATATGTTCGAAACGGAGCAAGCCCATCTATGCCTGCGCCTTCCTTTCAATAAAATAAAAGGAACGGTCTACAAAACTTCTTCAAATATTATATATCAGTGACGGTGTTCAGTCAAGGAATCTGCAACCACTTGCGCCTAATACCACAAAAAGTGTATAATACTCATACTGTTTTATGAAATTAAAGAGGAGGGGTCACGGTGCAG
>CAYVGQ010000043.1:8697-9038 GCA_964450295.1 uncultured Phascolarctobacterium sp.
AGAGTTTAAACATGAAAAAAGAAGAAGATATGGCAGGTTACGTTCTCGGGGGGCGCACGGTCGGTCCATGGGTCTCAGCCATGAGTGCGGAAGCTTCGGACATGAGCGGCTGGATGCTGATGGGTCTGCCCGGCTATGCCTATGTAGCGGGAGTCAGTGCTTTTTGGATTGCAATTGGACTAGCTATCGGAACTTGGCTGAACTGGTTATTTGTAGCCAAACGTTTGCGTATTTACACTAAGATTGCCAACGATTCTATCACCCTACCTGATTTTTTTGAGAACCGTTACCGCGATGAAACAAAAATTCTGAGAATCGTTTCAGCAGTTTTCATTTTTATT
>CAYVGQ010000044.1:0-8888 GCA_964450295.1 uncultured Phascolarctobacterium sp.
AGTGAATACATGGAAAAACACACAGTTTCCCGTCTAATAGGGGCACCTCCAGGTTATGTTGGTTACGATGAGGGCGGTCAGCTGACGGAAGCTGTACGTCGCCATCCTTATTCGGTAATTCTGCTAGATGAAATTGAAAAAGCTCATACAGATGTTTTCAATGTTCTGCTGCAGGTATTGGATGACGGGCGTTTGACTGATGGACAGGGACGGAATGTCGACTTCAAAAATACATTAATCATCATGACAAGCAATCTTGGCTCCACTGAAATTATGAAAAAACAGGGGCAGATTTCTCGTGATGAGGTACAGGGTATGCTGATGCAATTCTTCCGCCCTGAATTTTTGAACCGTGTGGATGATATCGTGGTATTTAAAGCACTTGTAAAAGAACAGATCAAGGATATTGTGAAGATGATTCTTAAAGAACTGGACGATAGATTGGAAAAACAATTGGATCTTGTTCTTACCTACAATGATGAAGCCGTAGCATATTTAGCCGAAGCGGGTTTTGATCCGGCTTTTGGTGCTCGTCCGCTAAAACGATTGATTGTACATACCGTAGAAAATTTACTGGGTAAAAAAATTGTCAGCGGAGAAATAAAAAGTGGAGAAACAGTAAGAGTAGTATTAAAAAACGGCGCTATCGATATCGAAAAAGTTTCTTAAGCCCTTTAATAACTAAAGATTTTTCAAAAAAGGACTGCGTTTATTGAACGCAGTCCTTTTTACGTATATAATAAAAGTATAATTTTTTTTATTTTGGAAGGAGCGACAAATATGACTAAAAAAGTGTTGATTATTGGAGGCGTAGCTGCCGGAATGAAAACGGCTTCACGTCTGCGCCGCAGAGATAAGGATATCCAGATAACTGTTGTGGAACGTGGCCCGCAAGTAAGCTATGGTGCTTGCGGATTTCCCTATTATATAGGCGATGATGTTAAAGATTTTACCAACTTTACACATACTCCCCAAGGCATAGCCCGTGACGCAGAATTTTTTAAGAATGTCAAAGGAGTTGATGTTTTTACCGGGCATGAAGCATTAAAAATAGATCGAAATTTAAGAAAAGTAGAAGTATTAAATAAAAGCACTGGTATTGTAAAGGCAATGGAGTATGATTTTTTAGTTCTTGGTACCGGATCCACGCCGGTAAAATTGCCATTGCCGGGAGCTGAACTAGGCGGTATTCATAATTTCTGGTTTCCCTGGGAAACATTAAAGGTAAAAGAGGAAATGGAAGCCTTCAAGGTAACGGATGTGGTCATTGTCGGTGCGGGTCTTATAGGCATGGAATTGGCTGAAGCTTTCCATAAACAAGGATTGACGGTCAGTATTGTTGAGATGCAGGATCGTATTTTGCCGCAGCTGCTGGACTTGGAAATGGCAGATTTAGTTAAAAAACCGGTAGAAAAAGCTGGGATTAAACTCTACCTAGAAGAAAAAACAATGGGTTTTGAAGGGCAGGATGGTAGGGTAACGGCAGTTAAAACGGATAAAAGAATGATACCGGCACAACTTGTTATTGTGGCTGTGGGGGTACGACCGAATACAGAGCTTGCCAAAGCAGCAGGACTGGAAATTGGCCCTAGCGGCGCAATTGCCGTCAATGAATATTTGCAGACCAGCGATCCGCTAGTTTATGCGGGCGGTGATTGTGCAGAAAATACTAATATAATCAGCCAAACAAAAATGTTTGCTCCCATGGGATCTACTGCAAATAAACATGGACGTGTTATTGCCGATAATATTTGTGGGGACAAGGTAAAATATCCGGGTATTTTGGGTACAGGTATCTGCCAAATCTTAAATTGGCAGGCTGGAAGTACGGGCTTGAATGAGCGGTCTGCTAAAACTGCTGGAATTGAATTTGAGTCGGTAGTGGCGCCGGGGTTTGATAGACTTGGATATATGCCAGGTGCTCAACGCCTGGTGGTAAAATTACTGGCAGATGTAAAAACACATAAGGTTATCGGTGCGCAGGTTGTCGGCACTGGTGGTGTGGATAAACGCGTAGATTCCCTAGCTGCTGCGCTTAGTTTTGGCGCTACTTTAGAAGATTTAAGCAATATAGATTTTGGTTATGCTCCTCCTTTTAATGGACCAATTGATAATATTGCCACGGCGGCCAATGTTTTAATGAACAAGATTGCCGGACGTTTACGTAGTATTAACCCCAAAGATTTTAAGGAAATACGCAAAAATGCTGAATATACTTTAGTTGATGTGCGGACACCGGAGGAATTTAAAACTAAGCGAATCGGCGGTTGCGCAAACAGCATTAATTTACCATTAGGCGAACTTAGAAGTGAAGCCGTAAGTGTTTTGAAGGATAAAGACGCACAACTTGTTTGTTCATGCCAGATTAATCTGCGTGGCTACGAGGCTGAGACGATATTGCGTGCACTAGGTTATAAAAATGCTCAAAGTTTGGAAGGTAGTCTTAGTGGCTGGCCTTATGAAATTGAAAGAGGAGAACAGAAAAAATAAATATAAAAAATAAATATAAAAAATGTAGGCAACCATGATGTGACTCCAAAAGTTATACTTTTATTGCGTAACAGATTTTTTATTTCTGTTACGCATTTTTTATATTTATTAAAACGAAAAAATAAGAAAACAATAATTATTATTAATCTTTAATAAATATCTCTTGCGTTTTTGAATAACATATGTTATATTATAGGTACGTTAGCTTTAGCTAACTTAATCGACTAAATTTATATTTATATAAGGAGGCAGTTATTATGTCATTAATCAACAAAGAAGTAAGTGAATTCAAGGTGCAGGCTTATGTCAGCAGTGATTTTAAAGAGGTTACTAAAAAAGATATTTTGGGAAAATGGTCAGTGTTCTTTTTCTATCCGGCAGATTTTACTTTTGTGTGCCCAACAGAATTAGAAGACTTAGCTAATAAATATGAAGAGTTCAAAAAAATAGGCTGTGAAATTTATTCCGTATCTTGCGATACCCATTTTGTACATAAAGCATGGCATGATGCATCTGAAACGATTAAGAAAATTCATTATCCGATGTTGGCAGATCCGACCGGAGCACTGGCAAGAGATTTCGATGTACTGATTGAAGATGAAGGTTTGGCAGAAAGAGGTAGCTTTATTGTTAATCCGGAAGGAAAGATAGTTGCGTATGAAGTTATTGCCGGCAATGTAGGTAGGAATGCGGATGAACTTCTGCGTCGAGTACAGGCATCTCAATTCGTTTCTGAACATGGTGATCAAGTTTGCCCCGCAAAATGGCAGCCTGGTGCAAGTACTTTGAAACCGAGTCTCGATTTGGTAGGAATCATTTAATTATGGAACAGATGTATGATGTTATCATCATCGGCGGCGGTCCGGCAGGACTGTCCGCCGCCATTTATATGGCAAGAGCACAGTATAAAACTTTAGTTATTGAAAAAGAAAAAATTGGTGGTTTGATAACTATCACTTCGGATGTTGTAAATTATCCCGGTATACTACAGACTAGCGGCAAAGAGCTTACAGAACAGATGCGTTTGCAGGCTGAAAGTTTTGGCGCAGAGTTTTTATTGGCAGAAGCAATCGAAAGCAAGCTTGATGGCGACGTCAAAGAGGTGCACACCGATAAAGGAACCTTTAAAGCCTTGGGCGTGATTATGGCTATGGGTGCAGTCCCACGTCAGGTGGGCTTTGGCGGAGAAGAAGAATATCGCGGGCGCGGTGTTGCATATTGCGCAACCTGTGATGGCGAGTTTTTTACAGGATTAGATGTTTTTGTTGTTGGCGGTGGGTTTGCAGCGGCCGAGGAAGCAATTTTCCTGACGCGTTATGCGAAGCATGTAACAGTAATGGTACGTGGTGACGATTTTAGTTGCGCCGGCTCTATAACTGATGAAGTTAAAAAACACGAAAAAATTACGGTGCTTTACAATACTTCAATGATAGAAGTGGGCGGTGGAGATGTCTTACGTTACGCAGTATACGAAAATTCTAAAACGGGAGAACGAAAACGCTACGAAACTGAAGACGCGACATTTGGCGTGTTTGTTTTTGCAGGATATGTCCCTGTTGGAGGTCCGTTGCTTAAAGGATTAACAACGGACTGTGATGGTTATCTTATTACTGACGCCGATCAAAAGACTAATCTTGACGGAGTTTATGGTGCCGGAGATTTGTGTATCAAAAATTTACGGCAGGTGGTAACGGCGGTTTCAGACGGTGCTAAAGCAGCGACTTCCTTAGAAAGATACGTCTCTGCTTTACATGCAAAATTAGACTTGCCGCGTTTTGCAGTGGTAAGAAAGCAAATAGAACAGTCGGCTAAAGAAGTAGTTGGTGCTGACGCTACAGACAATGGAAGTTTTATTTCGGAGACTATCAAAGTACAGCTGGCGCCTATTTTTGCCAAATTTACTAAAAAATTACTCTTGAAGGCAGTTTTGGATGATAGTGTGGCTTCAAGAGAAATTCGTGGCTTTTTGGATGAACTGACGCCGTTAAGTAATAAATTAAGTTGGCAGGAAACCACTGATGGCGAAGCAGAGCGACCCTATATTGAGTTGTGTCTGGAAAGTGGAATATCTTTAGGATTTCGTTTTCATGGGGTGCCGGGCGGACATGAGTTCAACTCTTTTATTGTAACGCTGTATAATGCGGCAGGTCCAGGTCAAGCGATTGATGCGAAGTTACTTAAATCGGTTCAAGCCTTGGCGGGCAGTAAAAAAATACAAGTAATTATTTCTCTCTCCTGCACTATGTGCCCGGAGCTGGTTATGGCAGCAGGAAGACTAGCAGTGGAGAACCCTAATATTGAAGTAGACATTTTTGATATTAATCTCTTCCCGACGTTAAGAGAAAAGTATAATATTATGAGTGTCCCCTGTCTTATTTATGATGATAAAGTAAGTTTTGGTAAAAAGAATATCGATGAGTTATTTCAAATAATCAGTTAAAAAAAGACTTTACAAAAAGTAAACCGACCACCCAAAAAGTAGACCTAAAAATCTCACAATTGGGGGTCGGTTTTTTTATTTGACAAATACGGCTTAATAAAAATATTTTATAATAATTTGTTGAAAAAATATTTATAAAGGTGTATATTAAAGAGGAAAAATTGAAAAGGGGATCTTAAAATGATTATTAGGCCATCTACGATTATGCGAAATGATTATAATCTTATTTCTGCTTATGCACATGAAAAAAACGAGATTATTTTTTTGACGAAACATGGTAAAGGTGATCTTGTAGTAATGAGTATTAAGACCTTTGAAAAACGAGATCAACAATTAAGGTTTTATAATGTTGTTTTGCAGGGCGAAAAAGAACGACAGAAAAATATTGATGATGAAGAACTACTTGGGGCTGACGATATATTTGATAGATTGAGGGCGAAATTTATTGATTGATTATTCAGTAAAAAGCGAATTAAAATTTTTGCCGCAAGCCTGGCATGATTTGTTAGATATTGGCTATACGTACGAACGGGTTGGTTCTAAACTCGAAGCTTATGCGGTTACTTGTAATATAGTACGACAACTTAAAGAACTGTGTGAATTTGCTTTACTGGGGGAAAAAACTCCTCTGCGTAAGCTTAATGAAAAAAAATATATGCTCTTAAAAGTAGGACAATATGATTGTATTTACCGTAAAATTGAAGATAAAATCTATGTTTATCATATTACTGAATTGCAGCAGGATTATCCGAAACTGCTCAAATAATAAAAAGTCTTTTGCTATAGCAAAAGACTTTTTATTATTTTCTATCAATGATTTTCAATTACAGCATCTAAAGGTAACAATAAATATGATATAATATTAGAATATGCAACAAGAAAATAAGTGTTTAATAGAAAGTGGTGACAGAATGGCTGATAAATTTTTAGTTATAGATGGCAGCAGCTTGATTCATCGAGCTTTTTTTGCCTTGCCGCCGCTAACAACCAGGCAAGGTATAAATACAGGGGCGGTATATGGCTTTTGCAATATGCTGGCAAAATTGCTGGATGATGTTAAACCCAAATGGCTGGCAGTTGCTTTTGATAAATCACGTAAGACTTTCCGTACAGAAATATTTGCGGACTATAAAGGACAACGCAAGCCTACGCCCAGTGAACTAAGTGAACAATTTCCCTTGGCACGCAAGCTGCTGGAGGCCATGAACATTGTAGTTTTGGAAACTGATGGTTATGAAGCGGATGATATTATAGGAACTTTTGCTGTACACGCTCCGAAAGAAGCAGAGGTAATTATTGTTACCGGTGATAAAGATGAACTACAGCTTTTGGACGACAGAGTTAAAGTTTATTTTACCAAGCGCGGCATTTCGGATATTAAAGAATATGATGTGGCTACTTTTGCTGAAGATTACGAAGGCCTTTTGCCGAAGCAGCTGATTGATCTAAAGGGACTAATGGGCGATACTTCCGATAATATTCCGGGAGTACCGGGAGTTGGACCGAAAACAGCTTTAAAACTTATCGGTGAATATGGAAGTGTTGAAAACGTTTTAGAAAATATCGATAAAGTCAGTGGTAAAAGTTTGCAAACAAAGCTTGCTGATAACAAAGATAAGGCACTGCTTTCTAAGCAATTGGCTACTATTTATACGGATGTTCCGATAGAACTTGATCTTAACCGTTATGAAGTGCAATCTATGTCTGATGAAGCGCATACTTTGATGCAGGAGCTAGAGTTTCGGAATCTGCATGAACGATTTCAAAATATCTTAGGTGTCAGCGACGGTACTTTTAATCTTTTTGGAGAAAGTGTAAGCCAAGTTAAAACTGATATTACTACCGAACTGTTAGAAACTTATGAACAGGGCAAAAAATTTTTTACCTTGCTGAAACAACATCAGCAAAAAGTACCGTTTACAGTTATTTGCGCCGGTGAATTACCGCAGATGTATTTTTCAGCTGCAGATATTTTTTTTGAGGGGAAAAAGTATGCTTTGCGTGAAGGCGGTGGAGCTTGGGATGCTTTTTATGATTGGCTGGGCGATACAAAACAGCTTAAGGTGACTTGCGACAGCAAAGAAATTTATAAGACTTGTTTATGTTTGAAACGGGCCGTTAAAGGTATTACCGACGATATTGGCATTGCCGCTTACCTAGTTGAACCGGGTCGGAGTTCGTATACATTAAAAACTACCGCCGAACGTTACCTGCTTGAGAATAATGGGGGTGATGTTGCTGATTTGCAGGCAATACTGCCCATTATAGAAAAGAAGCTTCAAGAATATGATCTAGAAAAGCTTTATAAAGAAATGGAACTGCCGCTGGCAGAAGTGCTTGCTAAAATGGAACTGGCCGGTATTAAACCGGATGTAGAATTGTTGCATAATATTACAGAAGAAATGGCTGTTCAGATTAAGGCCTTGGAAGTGACAGCAGAAGAACAGGCAGGAGAAAGCTTTAATCTTAAATCTCCTAAACAATTAGGAATTTTATTGTTTGAAAAATTGGGACTGCCTGTTATCAAAAAAACTAAAACAGGCTATTCAACCGATGTATCTGTTTTAGAACAACTGCAAGGAGAACATCCCTTGATTACAACCGTTTTGGAATATCGTAAGCTTACTAAGCTGCATTCTACTTATTTGGAAGGATTGCGTCCGTTGATAAATCAGGTGACGGGACGGATTCATACACATTTTCAACAGACTGTCACGGCGACGGGACGATTGTCCAGTACAGATCCGAATTTGCAGAATATTCCGGTGCGAACCGAATTGGGAAAACGCATCAGGGAAATATTTATACCGGGCGAAGGTTATGACTGGCTAATGTCCTGCGATTATTCGCAGGTAGAACTGCGTGTACTAGCGCATATGGCTCAGGATAAATTATTGCTGGAATCATTTTTGCATGGGCAGGACGTACATGCCAGAACTGCGGCAGAAGTCTTTGGGGTGCCGTTGGAGCAGGTCGATTCTATGATGCGTACACGCGCTAAGGCGGTTAACTTTGGTATTGTTTACGGTATCAGTGATTTTGGCTTGGCTAAACAGCTGGATATTGGACGTAATGAAGCGGGAGAGTATATTAAAAATTATTTTTCCCGGTATATCGGTGTAAAAAAATATATGGATGATACTGTTAAAAATGCGCGTGAACAGGGATATGTAGTAACAATGTTTGGACGCAGACGATATTTGCCGGATATCAAACACAGCAATTTCAATTTAAGAAGCTTTGCGGAACGTACGGCAATTAATACGCCGATACAGGGAACTGCTGCCGATATTATCAAAATTGCAATGTTGAAAGTGCAACAAGCTCTTGCTGAAGCTAAAATACAGAGCCGTATTCTGTTACAGGTACATGATGAGTTGGTACTAGAAGTTACAGAAAAAGAGCGTGAACTTGTGGCTAAAATTGTCAAAAAAGCCATGGAAAGTGCGGCTACACTTAGTGTGCCTTTGACGGCAGACGTAGCTTGGGGCAAAAATTGGGCTCAGACAAAATAAGGAGAAGTAACTATGCCGGAATTACCAGAGGTGGAACAGATAAGAAAAACACTGCTGCCACATATTCAAGGGAAAAAAATATTAAAAATAGATGTTTATTTAGAACGATTGATTAAACATCCACTGCCGGAAGAGTTTATAGAACGTCTTACCGGAAGAACGATAGAAAATATTGGCCGTCGCGGCAAATATCTGGTGCTGGAGACGGGGTGCGACCAGAAATTGATCGTACATCTGAGAATGACCGGATCACTGGTAGCACAAAGCAGTTATTTAACAGAACCGGCTTACGCTAAAATAAAATTTGAACTTTCTGGCGGCATAACAATGTGGTTTTGCGATGTCAGGACCTTCGGAACTTTGTATTTGGTAACGGGCGATGACTGTTATATTGGCGGATACGAAACTTTAGGACCGGAACCTTTGACAACTGCTTTTAATCC
>CAYVGQ010000045.1:0-8793 GCA_964450295.1 uncultured Phascolarctobacterium sp.
CGATACCGAAATACGCACACAAAACACCTGACACGGCAAAGAATACTGCCAAAGGCTTATAAGACTTCCCTAAGCCGTTTTCGATATAATACATCGGACCGCCGGAAATATTGCCGTTAGCATCGACAGTTCGATATTTTACAGCGAGTAGACCTTCGGCATATTTAGTTGCCATACCGAAGAAAGCAGCCATCCACATCCAGAATAAAGCTCCGGGCCCACCGGCTTTGATTGCAGTGGCTACGCCAACTATATTGCCTGTACCAACTGTAGAGGCCAAAGCCGTACATAAAGCACGGAAACTGTTGACATCTCCGTCCCCATCATTTTTAGCCGAAAAAATCAGTTTCATTGCCAGCGGCAGACGCACAACTTGTAGCAAATGCAACCGCAAGGTCAGCCAAACACCGGTACCAACCAACAATATCAAAAGCGGTGGCCCCCATACAAAACTATCAATCTCATTCAAGATTTCCAACATAAAAATTCTCCCTCTTCCCTTTGTGATATAAAAAACTAAAGCCCACCGGAATAATATAAATCCGGTGGGCAAATAAACAATATAATAATTTCCCTGCCTAAAAAGGCAGTGAAACTATTGCTACTGCTCTGTCCACTGGCCTGAGAGATAAGAACATCAACGATGTTCGTGCACCTTCGGCGCCCATTCAAGGGACTCTCCAGAGTTGTGTCCGCATACGGTTCCGCCCTGTTTTAAGGCACCTGAGAGTTTAGCTCCTTCGGTAGACATATTGTCTTCTCCCATATGTTTCATCCACGTACTATTCACTTGTGATGCTAGTTATTATAGCAGATATACGAAAAAAAGCAAGCAATTAAAAATTGTATACTTGTATTCAAGCAATAAAAGTACCAAAACAGGCAATTTCAAGCAGTTTGCACAAAGAAAGCTTGGTATACCGAGTTTGCTATGCCAATTGCTCCAAACTATCTTCCTCTCCTTAATTATAACCCACGCAGATAGCGTTCAAATACCGCCGGGTCATAGGAGTGCGCTTCTGCTACGGTTCTGTCAATTTTATTCTGCCGTACCAGCTGCGCCAGATAGGCATCCATACATACCATGCCAAATTTAGAACCAGTTTGGATGTAAGAAGCTATCTGATGAGTTTGCCCTTCACGTATAAGATTACGCAGAGCAGGCGTGGCGACAAGTATTTCAAAGGCCGCTAAACGCCGTGTTTGCTCAAGATTTATCAGCAGTTGCTGAGCAATGATGCCCTGCAGATTACCTGCCAACTGAATGCGAATCTGCTGCTGCTGTTCTTCCGGAAAGACATCGATGATACGGTTGACTGTTGAGGCAGCGTCCTGAGTATGCAATGTTGCCAACACCAAATGCCCTGTTTCTGCAGCGGTGATAGCAGTAGCAATGGTTTCAGTGTCACGCATCTCGCCTATCATAATAACGTCGGGATCTTCGCGAAGAGCCGCCCGCAGGCCGTTAGCAAAGCTTTTGGTATCACTGCCGACTTCGCGCTGATTAATAATGCTATTGATGTGATTATGCTTGTATTCAATAGGATCCTCAAGCGTAATCACATGATCTTTGCGGCATTTATTGATTTCGTTGATAACGGCAGCTAGTGTTGTGGATTTGCCGCTTCCTGTAGGACCGGTAACAAGAACCAGGCCACGCGACAGCATCGACAATTTGCCGATGACCTCCGGCAAATGCAGGTCTTCAAAACTGGGAATAGTGACGGGAATAAGACGTAGCGCCGCTGCTACACAGTTGCTCTGTTTAAAGATGTTTACACGGAAGCGACATATATTTTCAATCGAATAAGAAAAATCTGTTTCACCGTTGTCAAAAAAAATTCTACGATGTTTATCATCCAACAGCTCCATTGCTATATTATAAGTATCTTCACGACGTAAGCGCTCGTTGCCGATCTGCCTCAGTAAACCGTTGATACGAAACATAGGCGGCATGCCAACTGTGAGATGAATATCGGAAGCATACGCTTTGAAGGCAGTATGCATTAATTCTCTGATCACTTTATCATCTCCTCACGAATAAGCCACACGCAGCAATTCTGAAACAGTTGTCTCACCATCAAGAACCTTTTTAATACCGTCTTCTTTCATAGATTTAACTCCATAAGGACGCCCAACGGCAAAAATATCTGTATCTGAGGCATTTTTCAAAATCAACTCTTTCATTTCCGGAACTATCGGCAGTACTTCTTGAATCGCCATACGCCCGGCGTAACCGGTAAAGTTGCATTTACCACAACCTGCACCGTGATACAACTTAACATCTTCTTTTAAAGGAATATCCATATAAACGCGTTCAGCAGCATCCGGAACATAAATTTCCTTACAATGTGGGCAAATGCGCCGCACCAAACGCTGGGCAACAACGCCACGTAAGGCTGATGCTACAAGGAATGGTTCTACACCCATATCTATCAGACGTGTAATTGCTCCGGCAGCATCATTGGTATGCAGAGTACTAAAAACCAAATGCCCTGTCAGTGCAGCATGAATACTGATGTGCGCTGTTTCAACATCACGAATTTCACCAACCATGATTATATTAGGGTCCTGCCGCAGAATGCTCCGCAGACCGTTAGCAAAACTAAGACCAGCCTTATTGTTAACAGCAACCTGATTAACGCCTTCGATGCGGTACTCGACCGGATCTTCGATAGTGATAATATTTTTAGTTGGGCTATTGATATTGGTAAGCGTGGAATAAAGTGTGGTTGATTTACCACTGCCTGTAGGCCCGCTCACCAGTACGATGCCGAAAGATGATTTAAACAAAGTACTATATAGCTCAATATTTTTAGCAGTAAAAGCCAACTTGCGAATATCAATAGAGGCTGCATTTTTATCAAGAATACGCATAACCACTTTCTCACCCTCGATCGTCGGTAAAGTAGAAATACGCAAGTCGATTTCGCGCCCGCCCTGTTCGATATTAATGCGTCCATCCTGCGGCAATCGTTTTTCAGCAATATCCAGGTCAGCCATAATCTTGATACGTGAAATAATAGCGCTGTGTCTGTTTTTACGCAGAGTAACAACATTGCGCAGAACGCCGTCCACACGGAAACGAACTCTCGTAAAATTTTCTTGCGGCTCGATATGAATATCACTGGCTTTATATCTGATGGCCTGATCTATCAATGAGTCGACAACTTTAACTATCGGAATATTATCGCTGTTGTTTTCATCCTGAGTTATAAGCGGAATAAACGAATCTTCTTTCAGCTTGTTCATACTACTATAGACAAATCTGCTGCCGTCATAAAATTTATCTATTGCGTTGACGATGTCCTGCTGTTTTGAAAGGACGATAGAAATATCGCAACCGCTAATCATACGCACATCGTCGATAGCAGAAAAATTAGTCGGATCATTCATCGCAATCGTCAAGCGATCACCGTCTTTTTTGAGCGGCATAAGAGTGTAGCGTTTAGCTAAAAAAATCGGCACGGCAGCAATCACTTCCGGCGTAATCGCGATATCATCGAGAGAAATATATGGTAAGGAGAGTTCTTTTTCCAAATTTTTGATTATTTTACGTTCGGTCAGAAGACCGAGTTCAATTATAGTTTCTCCCAGACGCTTGCCACTAGCTTTTTGAGTCACCAAAGCCTTTTCCAACTGGGTTTGGTTTAACTCGCCCGAGGTAACGAGAATCTCGCCCAAACCTCTTTTTTGAATTCCCACTTTCTTTTTCTCCATTTTCGTATATACCGATAACTGAGGTACATTATTAGTTTTAATAATTTAAAAATCTATAATTCTTCTTTTTTTATTTTATAATTTTATTATACTACGCAATAGATAGCAATACAAAACTATTTTAATCGAAATAATAAGAATATTTATTTGTTTTCATTCATGTTGTGCTATAATATGTGTATTAAGATTTTATAATTCGTAGAAAAGTTATCCAGGAGGAATTAGGATGCATAAAGAAGACAAAAATACAGATTATTTGGCATTAATAATTTTGGCAGCTTTTCTTATTTTGAGTACTTCACATTTTATATGCTGTTTTGACGTAAAAAACGCTATGGAATGTATATTTGAAAAAACTTGGGCAAATCAGACAACTTCTCCCGTTAACTTGCAGTCTACAGTAGGCATTTCCTCAGGCGATACTTTAATACCTGCGGCTAAATCACAAACTATCGTCCGCAATCCTTTTGTGCCACCTGTAACTTTCTTCAAGCCTGATACAGCTGTCAAACCTTCTACTAGAAACTGCGACACGTTTAGCTATGTCAGCCAACCGTTCTTACGAGGCATCATCAACAACGGCGTCCAACAACTTGCCATTATCGAATTCAACAATACCAGCAATTACTATAAAAATGGGCAGAGTTTTGGAGATTACACTATTGTTTCTATCAGTGCTGATTCCGTTGATCTCCGTCATCAGCAAAATTCACTTCATCTCAGCTTAGGGAGGAATAACTGATGCCTATATGCAAAAAATCACTAAAACTTGCAGTACCGACCGCATTTTTACTTTTAAGCATCTCTACTGCTGTTTTAGCGGCACCTTCTAATATTACTTTAAATGTGCATGACGGCGAAGTACGTGATGTTCTAACAGCAATTTCCTCTCTTGCTGACGCCAGCATCGTAACAGACGAATTCGTACGCGGTAAAATCACCATTGCATTAAACAACGTCCCCTTTAATACCGCCATCAAGGTTATTACCGGAGCTAAAGGGCTTGCCTACCGTGTTGTAGACGGTGTAATTTTAGTATCGACGCAAGATAATTTGAATAAATTCAATGACAGTGTTAATGTCTTTAAACTGAATTACGCAAAAGCTGAAGATGTCAAAATTGCTTTAGACGAAATATTAGAAGGCACAAAAAAAGTAGGTATTGATCCAATCACTAATTCTATTTTGTTTACCGGTAGCAGTATTGATGAAGATCGCGTACGCTCTGCAATTAAAGCAATGGATGTAGCTACCAAGCAAGTCACGTTAGAAGCCAAAATCATTGCCATAAATAAAGATGAGACTAAAAATCTAGGAATCAACTGGAACTGGGACAATGTTCCGCAAAACAGTAAGAATAATAGTAACAGCACCAATAGCAGTAATGATGACGATTTTGGTGGCGTTATACATTTCGGTGCCAGCTACGAATTTCGCTTCAATGCGACTTTAAATGCACTTTTTGCTAACGGCAAAGCCAAAATACTGGCAACCCCGCATATTATAACCGTGCCCGGCAAAGAAGCCAGCATCTTTATCGGCGATCATATTCCTGTTTTGACCGAGAAAATTGAAAATAGTGTTACCGTTAATACTACTGAGTATGTTGATGCAGGTATCAAACTCACCTATACTCCACTCGTTAGTGAGGACGATATGATTACTTCAGCCGTACATACTGAGGTTAGTACAGCCGCTTTGGTTGCTGAAATCAAAAACTATAAGATAACCAGCCGTACGGCCGATACTTACGTCCGTATGCGCAATGGTGAAACACTGATTATCGGCGGTTTAATCAATGAAGAAGAACAGAAAAATATGAAAAAGATACCTTTCCTCTCTAATATACCTATTTTAGGCGAGTTATTCAAAAATCGCACTAACAGCAAAACTAAGACTGAGGTCATTATGATCCTAACCCCACATATTACGGAAGCAGGGGCTTCGCCGGCCATTTATGATACTCATTCACTGGAGAATGAGTTTAATGGCTTTGATGATAGTAACTTTCTCAAAGAAATAAAAAAATCTGAACATAATCAGGAAAAAGCTAAAATCCGTGCCAAACAGAAAAATAGGGTCAAAAAATTGAACGAGCAGCAAAAGAAATTTGTTGAAGACGCTCAAAAAAGTTCTTCCAAAGCTTCGATGCTTAACCGCGTCAAGCAGCTTCTTAGTGAAAATCAATAAAACAAACGGACCCCGCAATTTGCGGGGTCCGTTTGTTTTATATAAATCTATAAACTTTTATTTATAAGAAGCAGCAACGTGAATAAATTTTTTTACTTCTGCAGCTATATCGTCAGTAGCTAAAATACCACTTATAATAGCCGCCCCATTCGCACCTGTTTGCAATACTTTCTCAAAATTACTGCTATTGACCCCGCCGATACCAACAATCGGTGCTGTCACAGCTCGTTTTATTTTTTCTAGTCCAGTCAATCCTAAATACCCGGCATCAGTTTTTGTTAGTGTACCAAAAACAGCGCCGCAGCCTAGGTAATCAGCTCCAGCGGCTAAAGCCTGCCGAGCTTCCTCCGAGTTATGCGCCGAAGCGCCAATAACGGCAGAATCCCCCAAAATACTACGTACTGTAGCTACAGGCAAATCACTTTGACCTAAATGTACACCGTCAGCCTGCACAGCTTGTGCAATATCCAAACGGTCGTTGATAAGCAGTGGCACATTATATTGAACGCATAATTTTTTGAGTAACAGGGCTCGTTCAAATAATGTACGGCTATTCGCATCTTTATCGCGGTACTGCAACAAAGTAACACCACTTTTAAGAGCAGTTTCAATGCAATCGAAAAAGCTACGACCACGCAGAAAACCGGTATCGGTAACTAGATAAACACTGTAATCTATAGCATATTTTTTAATCATTGTCTTCATTGCTTACGCTCCAAGTTTAAATGCAATACCTTCCATTTAGTCGTAACATGATAAACACCGTCAAATAAACGAGTTTTAAACATACCGGGACCGTCTTTCTTTTCCATAAAGTTTGCAGAAAGTTCTGCTGCCTGTCCCATTATAACTACACCCAATGCCGCTGCCAGTAGCATGTCTTTAGTTACCGCAGCACAGCAAGCACACAGAGTTGTTGTCATGCAGCCGGCACCAGTGATCTGAGTCAGCATTTCGTGCCCACCGGTCAAAACTAGTGTTTGCTTGCCGTTGCTAACATAGTCAGTAGCTCCTGTGACTACAAAAACACAACCATAGCGTTCTGCAGATTCTTTGGCAACACGCAGTCCATCAGCTACATTGCCGGCAGAATCCACTCCTCTGCCTTCAGCTTTTTTCTCCAGAAGAGCCAAACATTCATTATAATTACCACGAACAATAGAAATTAGTCCGTCATTCAAAAGCTGTAGTGCAAAATCAAGACGTAGAGCAGATGCCATAACACCAACAGGATCAAGGACTACAGGTATACCCTTTTTTTTTGCCGTTGCGGCAGCTATCTGCATCGCCTGCATTTTTAGTTTAGCAATAGTACCCAAATTAAGCACTAAAGCATCAGCACCAGCAGTAATATCTGCAACTTCTTCGGTTTCATCGGCCATCACCGGAGAGGCTCCGGCACATAAAGTAATATTAGCACAGTCTTCTGCTGTTACGTAATTAGTTAGATGGTGAATAACAGGTCTTTGGGAACGTACGGCATCTACAACTAAGCCAATTTTCCCTTTGAAAACTAAATCCATTCTGGGAACCCCGCTTTCCTATATAAATCTACAAAATGATGTGTAGGTCCGCACCCACTGCCAATACGTAAACCGTGTTTAATAGCTTCTATTATATAGGACTTAGAAGCTGCAACAGCCTCTTCCAGACCCATGCCCTTAGCTAAATTTGCCGCCAATGAACTGGACAAAGTACAGCCTGTACCATGTGTATTTTTTGTTTCAATACGTTCGCTTCTAAACCAGCACTCTGTTTGACCGTCAAATAGCAGATCATCGGCGCTGTCGCTAAGATGTCCGCCTTTTACCAATACAGCTTTAGCCCCCAAATCCATAATACGTTCTGCCACAGGTCGCATTGCGCCTTTATACTGCACCTTCATGCCGCTGATAACCTCGGCTTCCGGTAAATTAGGTGTTACTAATGTGGCCAGCGGTAACAACTCCCTTACTAGGCCTGAACAGGCTTCCGGTGCCAGCAGAGAATAACCGCTTTTAGAAATCATTACCGGATCAAGTACGATGATTTTAGGTTTATAATAGCGCAGACGTTCGGAAATAGTTCTAATAATTTCCGGATGCGACACCATACCTATTTTTACCGCATCAACACGAATGTCATCAAATACCGCATTGATTTGTGCTTCAATTACAGCTGCGTCGATATCCTGAACCATTGTTACACCTTGGGTATTTTGAGCTGTCACCGCTGTAATAACGCTCATGCCAAAAGTCCCATGCGCAGCAAAGGTTTTTAGATCAGCTTGGATGCCCGCACCACCACTGGAATCGCTGCCAGCTATAGTTAATAAATGTTTCATTTTAACACTTCCCTATTGCTTTTCTTGTTTAATTACAAAAACAGGCACAATTAAAGTAACTGTGCCTGTCTGTTAGCTTCATACTACATTATAAGACTTCTTTCACTTTAGCGACCAAGTTTTCAACTGTAAAACCGTATTTTTCCATCATCACATCACCAGGTGCCGAAGCACCGAAACGGTTAATGCCCAAAACGCGGTCTTCACTACCGGTATAGCGGCTCCAACCCAAAGTAACACCGGCTTCAACAGCAACCTTAGGTAAAGCGACAGGCAACACCGAAGCTTTATATTCTGCACTTTGCAATTCAAAAACATCCCAGCTCGGCATAGATACAACACTCACGGAAGTTCCTTCTTTAGCAAGCTCGGTCTGTGCTGACAGTGCCAAATGCACCTCGCTTCCGGTCGCAATGATAACAGCTTGGGCCGCTCCCCGACCGGCATTCAGCACATACGCACCTTTATAGGCATTTTCGTGTACAGTTTCCGCATAGTCATGCAACACCGGCAATTTTTGACGACTTAAAAGCAGCGCAGTAGGTTTATCTATATTCATG
>CAYVGQ010000046.1:0-8597 GCA_964450295.1 uncultured Phascolarctobacterium sp.
GCAGTGAGCTGTCCGATAAACGTTTCCACCATCCTCTCGATGTGATAAGCGTTGGTGATGTGATCGAGCCAATCATTATCAGTATCGATGAACAGCGCAACCGTATCGGTCTCAGCCTAAAACGGGCTCCCCAAAAAGCTAAATAGTCTGCAACGATTGATGCAGATTGAAATGCCGGCGTCAACTTCTTTTAATAAAAAATGACTCTGCTTAAAAAGCAGAGTCATTTTTTTGCTACCCCGGCATAAGCACCGTAAGCAAAACAGGAACTAACAATGTCAGTAACAAGCCATTGATAAAGGCAAATAAACCGACATGAATGTTGGTATAACGAATAACTACCGGCAAACCGGAATCCATAGTCGCCGCTCCCGCCGGAGCCAGAGCCAAAAATTTATTGACTTTTACCAACAACGGAATGACTAAAAATGCCAGTACCTCACGTAGCATGTTCGCTAAAAAAGCAATCGTACCAATCTCAACACTATATAAAGTAGAAATCACTACTGACGACAGACTATACCAGCCTAAGGCCCCGCCGACCAAAAGCGCGTCCTGCATCTTCATACCTGTAAAGAATGACGATAGTGCCGCACCGCCCAAGCTGCCAATGGTGACGGCTGTTGGTATAGCGACAGCCAGTAGCAGACTTCGAGGGTTACAGATTTTTTTTACAATGTGACGATTACTGCCAATCTCAATGCCGGCTACAAAAACCATAAAATATAAAGCAAACATCAATACTTCGTCCAACAGTCCTTTATGCTCGACCGCTAAAAAAAAATAGCCGCCTCCGATACCCAAAGCGATAAATGCAAAAATCGCATACACCATTATTCATCGCCTCCCTCAATGCGAGCCACTGTTTTAGCAAATACTTGTAGCACCAACCACAGCATAATTACGCTCCCACCGATAATAAATATAGCCATGATGAGTGCTTTACCACCTAAAAGATCCAGCTTACTCAGCAACTCTGCATCGCAGCCAATTTTGGCTCCCAGACAGACCAGCATAATAAACAAGCTAACTGTTGAAAAATGGTTGAGCCACTTCTTAATATTATAATTTAAAAGGTCAGTCCAGCCTACGGCAATTCCTAAAACTATTGCAATCATGATCTCTTGCATAAATTACCTCATTCCAAAATATAAAACAAGCCCCGCAGCAGCAGCAGGGCTTGGCTTTTTATTCCAGCGACAAAAGCAATGGATACAGCGGTTGTCCGCCTTCAAGAACGGATACTTCCCAGTTACTGTTCAATGCTTGCAATACGCCGGCAATCTCTGTGGCTTCAGTCTCAGATAAATCGCTACCATAATAAAGAGTTATCAGCTCCCAATCATGCCCGGCCAACTCTACAGTTGCGGCTGCTACCTCGGCCGGCGTCGTGCCCGCATAGACTATTTTATCTTCTAAGAGACCAATGTATTGGCCTTTTTTAACTTCTATACCATTGACGACACTGTCGCGAACAGCAATACTGACCGCGGCGCTGTGCGCTTCTTTAGCTTCACGGTGCATAATAACGCTGTTTTCCTGCATGCTTTTATCAGGATCGAAATGCAAAAGAGCCGCCAGCCCTTGTGCTAGATTAGTCGTGGGAACATAATCTACTTGAGCCGCTCCCAGCAATTTTTTGACCTGCTCGGCGGCCAAAATGATATTTTTATTGTTTGGCAAAATTATATACTGTTCCGCTGAACCGTTTTCAATCACTTTAATAAAAGCTTCAACAGGCGGATTCATACTTTGACCGCCGCTGATGATTTCACTGGCTCCTAATTGGTGCATAATAGAGGCAATACCGTTGCCTGCCGCTACGGACAGCACGGCCAGCCCGTTTTTTTCTATCTGTATACCCTTCATTACTCGATGTTCATGCTGCTCAGCCATGTTGTCGATTTTAATATCGTGCAGTGCACCCCACTCCAGCCCATGCTGCAAAACAAGTCCCGGCGACTTGCTATGGATATGCACTTTAACGATATCCCCTACAACCGCCACAATCAGCGAATTACCCAAAGGCTGCAGTGTTTCGCGTACGACATTTTCCGAAACAGAGGCCTCTTTAACAATAAATTCGGTACAATACGGATTTTCCAAATCGACTTCCATTTCGATAGCACTAGCCAAAGACGGTTTTGCCGGTGGCAAATGCAACTCACCCGCATCCTCACCGCAGAAACCGGCCAGGCAGCCCTCCAGGAAAACAATCAACCCCTGACCGCCGGCATCGACTACGCCGGCCGCTTTTAACGCCGGCAATAGCTCCGGCGTACGCGCCAGTTCCCGCTTACCGCTTGCAAGGGCTTCCTCCAGAACGTCTTTAAAATCCTCACCCTGACGCACCGCATGATAAGCACCTTTTGCGATAGCCCTGGCTACAGTAAGAATAGTCCCTTCTACCGGTTTAGACACCGCACGGTAAGCATACAGAATACCAAATTGAAACGCTTTGCCGACCTCATTGCTGGTGGCACGTTTTTTCCCGACCAGACCCTTGCCCAGACCGCGTAACAACTGTGATAAAATAACGCCCGAGTTACCCCGGGCTCCCATAAGCGCACTGCGGGCGGCCATGGCACCCACATCAGATACTGTCGGCTCCCGCAGCAGATTAATATCGCGTGCTACAGCAGCCATAGTATGCATCATATTAGTACCCGTATCTCCGTCAGGAACGGGAAAAACATTTAAATCATTAATATATTGATAATTTTTTTCAAAACTTTTATAGGCGCCCAGCAGCATATTTTGTATTTGTTTGCCGCTGATAATCGCTTCCTGCATACTTGTCATAAAAGTCTACACCTTTCTTCAGCGCTGACGACGCACAAAAACGCCTACTACTCCGGGTCCTAGATGCGCTGCCAGAACAGTTCCTATACCAGTTGACATAACCGGCAGTTCAGGGAATAATTCAGACATTTTTCTGCACAAAGTTTCAGCGTCTTCCCGAGCTTCGGCATTCGCTATATAAATAGCTTCCAAGGGTGCGTTGGCAGCAGCAAGTTCTACCATACGTTGCAATATTTTTTTACGGGTGCGGCATTTATCTGCCACTTTCAGTTCACCTGTAGCATCCAGATGTACAATCGGTCTGATTCCAAGTATATTGCCTACCAGAGCACCGACGGCTCCAATACGCCCGCCCTTTTGCAGATAATCTAAAGTTTTAACGGAAAAGTATGTCTCAGTACGTGCTATTAAGTCTTTGAGATAAGTTTCTAATTCATCCATACCGGCTCCGGTTTCCGCATAAGCCAAAACATCCATAGCCATACCGCTAATCGGGCAGGCCGCCGTAAAACTGTCAAAAACACGAATATCCGCATCTTCGATTTCGCTCATTACCTGGCGGGCTGCCAGCCGCGCTGTCTGTACAGTACCGCTCAGCACTCCGTCCACCATGATGGCAATAATTTTTTTCCCGTCACGGGCTAATTCTGTAAATAAATCAAGAAATTTGCCAATGGGCGGCTGTGAAGTTTTAGGCAACTGTCCACTGCTCTCTACCATGGCAAACATTTCCTGCAAACTTTTTTCTCCGTCCACCCATTCTGTATTTTCATGCCGAACTGTCAGCGGAACGACATGGCAGCGGGGGTCATCCCGCAGAGGTGTTTCTTCTGCAACAGCAATACTGTCCAAGACAACATGGATATCGTTTCTCACTGCGCATCCTCCCTCGATCAAATTGACGTACTGTTTTTATTCAAGCTTACGCCTAAATAACATGTATCTATTCTATCATATATTCCCAACTATTTCCACTTTCGGCATTATTAGAGCGTTTTTGTCTTTTTATAAAAACTTAAAGCAAAATACGTCCCCAGGCTCCGTTGTCTTTTATAAAATAACTGCTATAAAATACTCCTCAGCTCTTCAGCTAAGCAACTGTTAGCGTTTCTTGCTCTAATACAGTATAAAACCTAAAAAATGGCAAAAAAAAAGCCCTTGCTAGAAGGGCCAAATGAGGGGCTGTTTTGATGCTTTCAGTATAGCATCTTTGTATACAATGTGCAAGAACTGTTTTTCATTTTTTTTGAAAATTTATGCAAAGAAGGTCTTTCTGCATTGTACGAAAGTTTACTGATAATCTTTGCCAATAAAAATTACTGCGTCATAAGCTGCATCGTCTGCTCGTAAAATACGCATAACATGAGAGAAAGGCACTGCTGTCAACCCGCTGACAACACGCCCATTGCTGGTAGTGGCAACAACGGTAGTCTGCTCCCGCTCCGAATCAGTGCCCCCATCAATAACTTCAAAGCCTGCTCCTGCTAAACGTGCGGTTGCATCGCTAGCGGCACCTTGCCCGCTGCAGTCTACTACTTTGACCGAGAGCGTATTGCGATTACCTTCTTTAACAGGCGGTTGTACGGCTTTAGGAATTTCTGTCACTTTACTATCTTTTTTATTCTTAGAGCCCAGTTCTTCACTGACTTTAGTTTTTTTCGCCTTGGCTTTCTTTTCCGCATCTGTTTTTTCTTTAGTTTCTGCTTTTATTTCCTTTTCTGTTTCCTCGTCTTCTTTTAGTTTGGCTTCAGTTTCCTGTTGCTTTTCCTTTTCCTGGGTAGCAATCAGATTACGTTTATATTCTGCTTCCATTTTTTCGGCGCCGATACGGTAACGATCCGTCATCTTCGCTCCTTGCATTTCTACCATCTGTTCGCGCAAATCAGTAATATCCGGAATCCAATAGCTAACCTCATCAATATATTCAGGAATACCGGGCACCGTTGCCATCTGCAGACCGCCTTTTTCCTTAAGCATGCCATGCAAAGCCCCGCCCATAGCAATCATATCCGATACCGGCAGATCCGTTTTGACCATTTTGGTAATCTCGGAAACTAGCCCCGGCATCTTAGTTAAAATCTGCGTTGAAGAAATTTTCTCATAAACAGCCATCATAAATTTCTGTTGACGTTTGATGCGCCCGATATCACCCTCTTCATCACGATAACGTACATACTGGATAGCTTTTTTGCCGTTCAAATGCTGTGGTCCCTCCGCAAGATCGATCAAAAAGTCATCCCAATCGTCATAATAATACATCTCTTTCTCCACAACGATATCAATGCCGCCGATAGCGTCAACCAAATTTTCAAAACCACTAAAATCAATCATGACATAATTATTAATCTGGATACCCAGCAATTCTTCCGTTGTCTGCTGCGTCAATTTATGTCCACCAAAAGCATACGCGTGATTGATCTTGTCCCAGCCGTGACCGGGAATTCGTACCCGAGTATCACGAGGAACGGAAAGCAACGACAAGTTTTTACTTTGCGGATCAAACATTACAACAAAAAGAGTATCGCTACGCCCGGGATCATGATCCTTCTCCCTGCCATCGACACCCAGAACCACAATATTCTTTTTTGCCCCCAAACGCTCGTTGCGTGGCAAATCATCCATAGTTTTTATCAACGTACCGAACATTGGGTCTCCGTTGATATAGGCATAAGCCAAGTAACCAATAGCTACAACGGCAGCTACGATCAGCAATATTATCTTCTTCACTAGTTATTGTCCTTCCCGCAACCGCTCATAAAAGATTTTCCTGCAGTTCCCTGCGAAGGCGTTTCATAAAACCATGCAGAATACGCGCCGTCATACCCCAAATGATATGGCCCTGATATTCATAAAAATAAAGACTATAGCCTTTGCGTTTATACCATTCGCGTGGGTGACGCGGCAATAAGTCAAACGGGAAATCTTCGGCCGCGCGATTAGCCAGCTCCATATGGGCAATACGCGGCTCATAATTAATCAAAAACTTCAGCGGCACAGTAAAAATTTCGTCAACCTCCTCTTGGTTGCAGTTCAAAGTAATTTTATCAGCAATACGCCCGACAAAAGGATGAACGATTGGTCCCATATGCGTTACAAGACAATCAAGTGCTCCGCAAAGCTCAACATGACTTGCAACAATACCAAGCTCTTCACAAGTTTCACGCACAGCTGTCTGAGCAAAGCTGTCATCACCGCATTCATAACGGCCGCCGGGGAAACAAACATCACCGGGCTGCCAGCCAAGTCCCGCTGCCCGCACCTCAAAAAGTACTGACGGCCCCTGCTCAGTATTCAGTAGTGGCACTAACACAGCCGCATCCCACAAATGATCCGCTTTATCAATGCGTGCAGGACGGCGGCTGAGATGTTCAGTAATATGTTTTGTCAGTTCGGTCATTTTTTCCATATACTAACCCCTTTTCTCTTATATTCCTTCTATGTCAGTAGCCTTTTTCCTGCCTGCAGTTGTAAATTATTCTTGAAATAAAATGACGGAGGGACTTTAGGCCCCTCCGTCATTTTATAGATATGTAAATATACAAAATTAATACAGTGGTTCCTGTACACTCTCCCGTTCACCTTTATCTATCAAATAAGCAACGGTAGCATCACCGGTGATATTAACGCAAGTGCGCGGCATATCAAGTATACGATCGATACCGGCAATAAGCGCAGAACCTTCCAAAGGCAGCCCGATAGATGTCAAGATCATCGTCAACATGATGAACCCGGCTCCGGGTACGCCTGCAGTACCAATAGAGGCCAGAGTACCTGTCAGAACAATAGTCAGATATTGCCCCGTTGTCAGGTCTACCCCGTAGATCTGAGCTATAAAAAGTGCGCAAACGCCCTGATAAACAGCGGTACCGTCCATGTTAATAGTAGCGCCCAGCGGCATAACAAAGCTGGCAATATCTTTAGCCACGCCCAAATTCTGAACACATTGCATGCTGACCGGCAAAGTACCGCCCGAAGAGCAGCTAGTGAAGGCCAATACCTGTGCAGGGAAAATTCCCTTAAAAAATTTAAGAGGACTGATCTTGCCCACAAATTTAAGCAAGCCACCGTAAACGAAAATACTATGTAGTAAGCAGCCAAGATACACGGCGATTACTACCTTCAGCAACGGCAACAATACGGCCGGTCCGTTAGCGGCAACAACTGGAGTAATCAGACCAAATACGCCGATTGGCGCTACATTCATAATGAAACCCACGATTTTATAGCTGACTTCCGCCAGCCCGTCAAAGAAATTATATAATGTTTGAGCGCGCTCACCAACGGCAGTGATACCAATACCCAAAAACAAACTGAATACAATAATCTGCAGCATATTCGCTTTAAGCATGGATTCCATAGCGTTTGTCGGAAAAATATCCATAATTACCTGCATAATGGGCGGTGCTGCTTTAGCCGCCGTCTGCACACTATCAGTCGGCATATTGATGCCGGCGCCAGGCTCTATAAAGGCCCCCAATGCGATACCTAATACGATAGCAAAAGCAGTAGTTCCCAGATAATAAGCCATGGTTTTGCCGCCAATACGGCCAATTTTTTTGATATCTCCTAAACTGCAGACGCCGATGACCAGCGATGACAGCACCAACGGTACAATGATCATTTTGATCATGTTCATAAAAATGGTACCTAAAGGCCCTATCCATGTTTTGGCGAAAGCTACACCTTCCGCACCCAGTTCCAAACCGGCAATGACACCAAGGCCAAGACCGATAAGGATTTTTGTCGATAAATTCATCAAAATATCCCCCTCGCGTAAATAAAATATTAAAATTACATTTAAAGTAATTAGGTACAGTAATTAGATAAAAAATAAAAAATCCCTGCTATCATTACTCATGTATACAATATTTTTGTCTTTATAATCTAACAACAGCGATTTTTGACGAGAGAAAAATTTTAAAAAGAGCTTCAAGACTTGCATCCGCAGTAAAAAAAAAACGCAGGCATTCCACAAAGAATGCCTGCGTTTTATATTTATTTGCTGTTTTCTAGCCTGTAGGCACAGTGATTTGTCGCGCCTGAATACTGATTCAGTCGGAACGAACCACGTAGTGCTGCGGCAACAAATTCCTTAGCCTGCGTTACAGCCTCGCATACGTCAAGACCGTTGGCAAGGCCTGCTGTAATAGTCGCCGAATAAGTGCAACCGGCGCCGTGGTTATAACAGGGCTCAATTTTGGGCGAACTGGCGATGACAAATTCTTTGCCGTCGTACAAAACGTCGACAGCGTCTTTGCCGTCATTGCGAGAACCGCTTTTAATAACGACATAGCCCGCACCCAATTCCTTGATGCGCCCCGCCGCCTCTTTGATTTCTTCTAGGGTTTCTACTTTTTCCATATCGGCTAAATATGCTGCTTCGATAGTATTGGGTGTCACTACGTCAGCACGCCGCACTAAAACTTTTTTAATCGCGGCAGCCGCATCTGGAACCATTATTACATCGACGCCCTTACAAACCATAACAGGATCAATGACCACATTACGCATTTTGAAACGGTCAATAGTTCGCGCTACAAGTTCTACCAGTTCAGAACTGCCAAGCATTCCTGTTTTCATTGCATCAACGCCGATACCGGCCACAATCGTTTCGATCTGTTTTTCGATCACATCTAGAGCGATAGGGAAAATCTCATGTTCCCAATCTTGATGAGGATTTTCAGCTACGATGACGGTAAGTGCCGTCATGCCGTAGACCCCAAGCTCCTGAAATGTTTTTAAATCAGCTTCCATGCCAGCGCCGCCGCTGGCGTCGCTGCCTGCAATGGTCATAG
>CAYVGQ010000047.1:0-1258 GCA_964450295.1 uncultured Phascolarctobacterium sp.
CAAGTTTAGTAACTTCGTAAGCCAATACTTTTTTTGCTGTATTGATTTCGGCATCTTTTAATGAGCTTAAACAGCGTACTTCATCCATCGGGAGAAAAGTCAGAAGGGAGAGACATTTTTCAACGTCACTGTCATCTATATTGCGCCAGTATTGATAGAAATCATAAGGTGAAGTTTTTTCGGGATCGAGCCACAAAGCGCCTTTTTCAGTTTTGCCCATTTTGCGTCCGTCACTGGTTGTTAACAGTTTACAGGTCATACAGTAAGCCGGTTTCTGTTCTTTACGACGAATCAATTCTACGCCGGCCAGCATATTTGACCATTGGTCGTCGCCGCCAAGTTGCATGATACAATCGTACTTTTTATATAATTGCAGAAAGTCGTAAGATTGCATGATCATATAGTTGAACTCAAAGAACGACAAACCTTTTTCAAGACGTTTTTTAAAGCATTCTGCGGTCAACATACGGTTGACCGAAAAATGCACGCCTACATCGCGCAAAAGTTCTATATAATTTAGACTTAACAGCCAATCGGCGTTATTAACCATAATCGCTTGACCTTCAGAAAAATCAATAAAACGTGCCATTTGTTTTTTGAAGCAAGCGATATTGTGTGCAATAAATTCAGGTGTAAGCATTTTACGCATATCGTCTTTCCCGCTGGGATCACCTACCATGCCTGTACCACCGCCAAGAAGGCAGATAGGACGGTGCCCCGCCCGTTGCATATGACTCATGACCATCAAAGCAATAAAATGCCCTACATGTAGGCTGTCGGCTGTAGGGTCGAAACCGATATAAAAAGTGATTTTTTCCTTTCCCAATAGTTCTTTGATCTCGTCTTCGTGGGAGAGTTGCTTTAAAAAACCACGTTCTTTTAGTATGTCATAAACGGACATGAAATAACCTCCTAGATATTGTTACAAACTTCTCACTATATAAAGTAAAGAAGCAAATCATCTAAAATATTATACAACGAATGAATGAGTTTCGCAAACAAGAAAAGACGTTCTCTAGTGAGAACGCCTTTTAAAATAATGGCATTGTTACTTGCCTAGTTGCGAAGTACAGTGTGGACAACGAGTGGCATCATCGGGGATAGCTGTTTTACAGAAATCGCATAACCTCGGGTCCGGTGTTGGTTCAGGAGGCGGAGAAAGACGGTTTACTTGTTTGATAATGACAAAAAGAGCAAAGGCGATGATAATAAAATTAACAATGGTGTTGAGGAAGAGACCATAAGCCAGCACGGGAGC
>CAYVGQ010000047.1:1268-4619 GCA_964450295.1 uncultured Phascolarctobacterium sp.
CGTTTGCATCCTGCGCAGCTTTTAAAGTTTCATAATGCTGTCCGTTAAGGCTTATAAAAAAACTAGAGAAATCTTCGTTACCAAATAATAAGCTTAAAGGCGGCATAATGACATTATCAACCAACGAAGCTATTATTTTCCCGAAAGCACCGCCAATAACAACGCCGACTGCTAAATCAATAACATTGCCGCGCATGGCAAATTTTTTAAATTCTTCTAAAAAAGACATTTTACCAACTCCTTAAAATTTATATATGATAATTTATATAGATTCGCTAATGATTATAATAATCCTGCTTGCTTGACTGAAAAACGTCAATAATTTATAATAATGTTGTAACTAAATTAGGCAGTAAAGGAGGGATAACCATGAGAGATGACTTGGTAGTACCGGGCGAACATGAGGAAGATTTTGTTCTTGCTAAAGACGCACGTGTTATTACAGTACCTTTTACTCCGCTAGAACAGCGTATGTCACAAGAAAAGCCGTATCTAATGGAAGGCCTCGCCAAACTGAAAGAGATCTTGGGCGAAGACAGCTTTAAACGTCTAATAAGCAATGTGCATAATATCAATTTGAGCGGGTCCAGAATTATGTTGGTCACCGATAATGAACTGCACCGTACTAATATTGAACGCGAATGCCTGCCGGCTATCAGCAAAGCATTTAATGTTACTAATATCCGTGTAGTTACACTAGGGTAATGTATCAAAAAAGCTTCTCCAAAATAAGGAGAAGCTTTTTATTTAAAAACTTTAAAAATAACATTGACAAAGTATTTATTATTTTATATAATAGTCACGTTGCAGTAAGTATTGTGACCTAAGTCGGGGCGTGGCGCAGCTTGGTAGCGCGCTTGTTTCGGGTACAAGAGGCCGTGAGTTCGAATCTCGCCGCCCCGACCACTTAAAAAGTTAGCCGCAGAGCCATTCTGCGGCTTTTTTATTTTTTTATTGTCGTGATAAGTGCCTGAGTTGGAATACACAAATAGTATTCAACTTTATTTTTTATATTGTTTTTGAAATGTCTCGTATGTAACACTAAAAAAAATTCGTCGATTGAATCAGGAAGTATTGCTTGAAAAGGAAAAAGTGACGGATTAGAGTCAAAACTATCAAGTGCTTTACCATCATAATTATAACGTTATTGGTTTTATTAATGTCTATCAATTTTACGCTGATTAATATTTATTTCATCGATAAGATAGTTTAGAAGCTATGCCTAGGCATATAAGAAAGACGATAAAGTAAATGATGGCCGCTTTTTTTCTGGTTTTAGGTTCAAGCACGCTTAAAGGCAACACCCAGTGCGGCTTTATGAGACCAAGGCCTAATAAAAATAAAGATAGTACTGTGAATGCGAAAAAAATAGTATCCATTACATCATCTCCTCGTATTAACGATTATTTAAACGGTAAATTTTTCTCGAACTCTCTTATTACTATGATAACATTTTCTTTAGATATATAGAAGCTAAAATATTACTATTCAAATAAAAGCGCTTTTAAAAGTGTAAAAAATATATTTATGGGCAGTTCTTGCTCATACCAAAATTAGAAGTGATATCAAGATTAATTTCAAAAATTCTGGGCCAGGGTAAATGTACTTGGAGAGCAATATTTGTCAGAAAATAACTGTTGTTTTTTGATTGATAGAAGGGAGTACGTCCCAGATTACCATAAAGAAATTGAGTTTTCTGGCGTTGCAGGAATCCTTGTATAAGATATTCGGCTATGGGTTTATTTTTACCAAGGTCAGTAGGGTTATAACTTTTCAATTTCAATAAAGTTTTAAGCCGAGGATGCATCAGTTTTTGATATGCGTAGTCGTCCAGCAGTCGTTCAATAGTGAAATTTAAATTTTGTGCATATAGTGAAGGATAATTGCTTGCGGGCAACTGTTTTAGCTGCCCGGTAAAGATAGTAGCTTGACTTATGGCGCTACCAAGAGAATTACTTAAAGTATTCCAGCCGGCAAAAGCAATTAATTTGTTGATTGGCAGTTTTTTATTCAACATTTGTGGCAGCAAAAGTTCTTCTTCCTTGTAGTTGGCAGTTAAATCTACTAATGCTACTTTCTTTCCTTCGGTAAGCAAATGGTTAATAGCTTTAAGCATTTCAGCTTCGGGAAGATTGTCGTTGTTGCCACAGTGGACAAACAATATAAAATCAGCGTCAGCAGAATTTTTTGTAAGATGTCCACCAATAAAATTGACTTTGTCACGTATACTTGCGTCTACTGAGCAGGGCATATATGGCATATTCATAGAAGCCACTTTTGACGATGAATATTTTACAAAAATTTTTGGCGTGTAGTTGTGAAGTTTATTGTAGTATCTGGTTAGCAAGAGAAGTGCTATTTCATCAGCCCCACTGGTAGTTTGGCCTTTGACACCAAGGTGAGCGCGTTTCATATATGCCTGCGCATGATTTAGGTTTCTGTTAGGAAGACCGAAAGGCTGTGAGTCGTCCTGACCGATAACGAGGGTAAGATTGTTGCTTGTTGTGGCAAGCTGTACAAGTTTTTTGTTGAAGGCATCATTTACTTTATATAAATTATTATATTTAATTTTTATTTCTTCCGGTATGCGGCTTTCAATGTCTTGTAGCTGGTTTGTAAAATAGGGATCAACGAAGGTTTCTACCATATCTTTTAGAGTAGTATAACGCATTAGATGCCATTGATACCAACTGTCTGGAACTAAGTGTTCGCTAACAAGCAGCCTTGGGGTTACTGAAAAAACAACTAGTTGTGCTTGATCAGAAAGAAGAAGTTGTTGATTTAGAAAGGCAATAAATTTATTTTCGTCCTGTATTTGCCCTAGGGGGATGCGTGAACCTAATAAGCTGCCGTGAATCAGAAGATCGGAGGATAAAATAGCTGTCTTGTGCAAGGGAATCTGCCCGTCTAGCCAGATAAAAAGCTTTTCTTTAGCAGCAGGTGTGTTATAATTGTCAAGAAGTTCTTTCGGCGGTAAAATAACGTCAATACTTGCTATTTGTCCTAGTTTCTGTACCATTGTGGTGCATGGAGGCCTGCTGTCAAGCGGAGCTAAAAGCAAAGAAGTTTTGTTTGCTATGGGCTGGGGTGTGAACGGAACGGTTACAGGCATCTTGCCGAATAAGTCATAAAAATAAGCGGCTATTAGCAGTACTAAAAGTATGATGATTTTTTTTCTGTTCATTTGCCGCCTCCTTTAATAGTATTCTTACCTTATATTATAGTACAGATACGGAGTTTTTCGAATGCGAATAATTACAGGAAGGGCACGGGGATTAAAATTGACCGTACCTAAAAATAAGGATGTAAGGCCTACTGCTGATCGGGTAAAGGAATCACTTTTCAATATTA
>CAYVGQ010000047.1:4629-8570 GCA_964450295.1 uncultured Phascolarctobacterium sp.
TCAGAGTATTGGATATGTTTGCTGGCACAGGTAATTTGGGATTAGAGTCATGGAGTCGTGGTGCTGCTACTGTGACATTTATTGATGAAAGCAGTAAGTCTTTGCGGTTGGTTCAGAGTAATATAGTAAAGTGTCGTGCTGAAGCAGATGTAAAAGTAATAAAGGGTAGTGCTGTAAATATTATTGAAAATTTATACAAGCAGGGACTTAGGTTTGATGTTGCTTTTTGCGATCCGCCATATAATAAAGGTTGGGTCCAGAATATATTAGAGAAGCTGGAAGCAATGCCAATATTGCAGGATGGTGGTTATTTGATTGTAGAACATGCTATACATGATGAAATAGGTATTCTGGTAACTTGCTTTGAACTGGTGCGGCAGGAAAAATATGGCGAAACATTGGTTTCATTCATAAAATTTGCAAAAACATCAGAACATATTGTAAAATAATATAATGAAAGTACAAAAAATAGCAGGAATACAGTAATGTACGTCGAATAGTAAGCAAGATAAATAAATTTATTACCAGACTGCGTTGTAGCATCTAGGAGGTTAAACAGTGCGTAGAGCAATCTGTCCGGGCAGTTTCGATCCGGTTACCAATGGGCATCTTGATATTTTTGAACGGGCAAGTCAGATGTTTGATGAGATTATTATCAGCGTTTTTCATAATCCAGGCAAGGACAAAGCAATGTTTACCGTGGAAGAAAGGGTAGAAATGCTTAGGGCTGCTACAAAGCATATTCCTAACGCTAAAGTAACCTATTTTTCAGGTTTATTAAATGAATTTTGCAAACAGGAGAACGCTCCTTTTATAGTTAGAGGTCTACGAGCATTTTCAGATTTTGAATACGAATTCCAGCGTGCGTTGCTCATAAAAAAAATAGACAATAATTTAGAAACTGTTTTTATTATGACCAATGCTAATTATTCGTTTTTAAGTTCTTCAGGAATAAGAGAATTGGCGACTTTCGGCGGGTGCATTCACGGACTTGTGCCGGAATGTGTTGAAGATAGAATCAAAAGCATTGTTAAAAGCAAAGAATAAATTAGAAAGAGGTTGAGTTAGATGATGATTGATAGAAGCACTAGTGCGACTTTAGATAGGATTTTTGATGAAATGTATAATCTTATTTCCGAGGCTAACCGTATTCCTCTTACTGACAAGATCATTATCGAAGAAAGTGATTTGGCAGGAATTTTAGATGATTTAAAAGAAGCTATTCCCAAAGAGGTTAAAAGTGCGACAAGATTGCTTGAAGAACAGAAAGCTATCGTTAATAAAGCGAACGAAGAAGCTGATAATATAGTTTTGCAAGCTAAAACTGAAGCTGACCGAATTTTACAACTGGCAAAATCTGAATCTGAGCGTTTAATGCGTCAGGAAGAGATTTTTAGACAGGCAGAAGCTTTTGCCGAGGATGTAAAGAGTACGGCTTTACGTAATCAGCAGGAAATGAAAGAAGAAGCTGAGATTTATGTCGAACGAATAAAACATGATGCATTGCAGTATGCGGATGATATGCTTGGCTATTTGAGCGGAAGTTTGCAGTCTGCTTTGCAGTCTGTAAATGACACTCGTGCTTCTGTAAACGTCGAGCGTGAAAGTATTATGCCCCAATGTCCGCAACGAGATATGGAAGCCTTGGCGCGGGAAGAAGAAGAGGACGAAGAATAAATTTTGTGAAAAAGCCTTCCGCAATTAAATTGTGGAAGGCTTTTGATATTTATTTTTGAATGTATATTGGTGAGATTGTGTAATCCTGATTATATTGTGGATAATGATTTTTTTGCAATAAGGTCAGTAAATTTGTGGCCGCAATATCGACAGCAAGTTGCTGTTCAACTTTTTCCCCGTATTTTTCGAGAATATTACGCCCTAATTTGACGATAACGGGTAACTGTGCTGTATCTTGCATTTTTTTCAATGATTCGCGACCACGATCGTTAAAAGCTAAAACTCGTATATATGCTGGTTCTTTAGCATTTTCAAACATGGCGCGGTATTGTTGAAGCAGAAGTTGCATCAATAGACGTCTGACGCGGGAAGCGGGGTAACGTTTGGTTACTGTAGCATCGACTACATCTTGGAAGGTGGTGTGAGAGGCCGCTTCAGCCAGCCTATTTTCAAGCCCTTCGGTGCATTGACAGGCAGCAGCTATTTGTGCCGGTGTCAAAGATCGTAGTTTGTATAAAAGCAAATGATTCAGTATTTTATCGCTGATATCGAGACGATTCTGAAGATCGGCTTCGCGCAGAAGTTGTGCAGTAGTAACTGGAACTGTACCTAATAGAGCCTCGTCAATACCGTAACCGCGATAATGTTCCCGTATAGCGGTTGCGCCTGCAATTGCTCCGTTGATGGTTTTGTCTTTATAACCACTGCCATGTCGTTTAACAACTACTGGTTGTATATTATAAGTTCCGTGTAAAAGCTGACGGCAATATTCCAACGCCAGGATATTGTTAGGATGTTCCGCTACAGCAAGCATTGAGGGCTCTTCTGCTAAAGCGAGTCCCAATGCTTTGGCATAACTGTGCCCTTCGCTCAGATGTTTATGCAGGGCTTCCTGAAAAACAGGTTCGTTTAGAAAATTTGCAGTTTGTATTAGCTGTTTTGTATTGGCGGCTTCAGCACCGAAAGCAAGATGCGAAACGATACCGGTAGAAGCAAGCAGTTTTACAGCACCGGCTGCAAAAAATTCTGCGCTACGGCAGGTAAAAACAGTGGGAAGTTCTAAAACAAGGTCGACACCGCCTAAAACTGCCATTTTGGCACGGGTCCATTTATCCGCCAGAGCCGGGAGACCTCTTTGCACTAGGCTGCCGCTCATGGCGGCAATTATAGGTTTGTTGCCGGCGAGACGCTTTGCCTCACGCAAATGGTGTGCGTGACCGTTATGGAAAGGGTTATATTCTGCTACTATTCCTATAGCTTTTTCCATGGTATCTCCTTTATTTAATAATGTTTGTGCTAGCAGTTGTTATCTAAATAATGTATACTATATGATATAATAGAATGTGCGATGAGCGCAAGCTAAATTTTGCACTATGGAGGAAAACGGTGATTATTTTTGTTGTCAACTGCGGTAGCTCCTCAATTAAATATCAGTTACTCAATATGGAGGGCGAACAGGTATTGGCTAAAGGCTTGATCGAACGTATTGGCATGGAAGGAGCCGTACTTAAACATACGCCTTCAGGCAAATACACTGTTGATATCGGTGCCGAAATCCCCGATCATTCCGTTGGTATTCAAATGGCTTTAGAGGCTCTTACAAATGAAGAATATGGTGTTATTCATGATATGGATGAAATTGACGCAGTCGGTCATCGAGTTGTTCATGGTGGGGAACGGTTTACAGATTCGGTGCTTATTACTGACGATGTCTTAAATGGCATCGAAGCCTGCTCAGAGATAGCCCCTTTGCATAACCCTCCTAATCTATATGGCATTAAAGCCTGCATGCGGCTGATGTATAATACGCCACAGGTAGCGGTTTTTGATACGGCTTTCCATCAGACGATGCCAAGAATAGCGTATTTATACGGCCTTCCTTATGAAATGTATGTTAAATACGGTTTGCGACGTTATGGTTTCCACGGCACATCTCATAAATATGTAGCACAGCAAGCTGCTGAAATGATGGGTGAGCATATGAGCGATTTGCGCTTTATTACCTGCCATTTGGGAAATGGAGCAAGTATTGCGGCAATTAAATATGGTAAATCTATCGATACCAGTATGGGATATACTCCGCTTGAAGGGCTTGTTATGGGGACACGTTCCGGTGAGATTGATCCAGCGATTATTCCGTTTTTGATGGAAAAAGAAAATATGAATGCACAGCAGATTGATGATTATCTGAATCGACGTAGCGGTATTTTAGGTATTTCAGGACTTTCCAGCGATTTTCGTGATCTGGAAAGCGCTGCTAACAG
>CAYVGQ010000048.1:0-2410 GCA_964450295.1 uncultured Phascolarctobacterium sp.
GGCAGATTCCCGCTATCTGGAGCGGCTGCACTGATCTTACCGAACGCGAAGCGATGACGGCAGCCATCGTCGGCGCTGTCATCAAAATTTTAACAGCCGCAATATTTGCCACCTGTCTACAATTTCTTTATATGTAATACTATGCTAAAACCCCGGCCTTTTTAATGGCCGGGGTTTTTTTTTAGAGCAACTCAAAATTATTTTTTTTATAAATTATTATACCTTCAGCCTGCATTTTGCTCAACTCACCCGACATGGCGCTACGATCGACAGCTAAAAAATCTGCTAACTGCTGTCTATTAAAGGGAATCGTTATCTTGCTGCTTTGCTGAAGCCTCGCCTGCTCTGACAAATAGGCCAGCAACTTTTCTCTGGTCGTCCTTTTCGTCAGATACTCCATCTTTTGTGTCAGCAACAAATTACGTTCCGCCATCAGCAAAAGCAGATTATGCAACAGAAGATTCTCGGCTTCGCTACGTGTTTGTCCCGACATCAAGCGCTTAAGCTCTAAGAACAGCACCGTAGCTCCGGCCGGAGTCACCACGCTTACTGTCAGCGGTGCCTGCTCCAGACAGGCATAAACTTCTCCGAATAAATTTCCTCTGCCCAGCTGTGCCAAAATATTCTGTCGGCCCCAGTAATCCTCACTCAGGATGTGCACACTACCATCAACGACAAAACCGGCACTCCCTACCAAATCTCCCAAACGCCAAATAAAGTTATTACGAGAATAAATTTTCAGCTGTGCATCTAAACTTTGCAGCAACTCCGGCAACCATTTGCCATCGATACCACGGAACAAGGGTGCCGATGCTATTATGTGTAAATATTTTTCCATTTTCTTTCCTCCGTTGTAAAAACAACAGTATTCTTACTACTATCGTACTATAATGAAATCAGAAAAACAATAGGAGGGTTCATGATGCTAAGAAAAATAATTACCATAGATAGAGAAAAATGTAACGGTTGCGGCCTATGTGCCGAGGCTTGCCATGAACAGGCCATCGGTATGATAGACGGTAAGGCAGTTTTACTGCGCGATGACTACTGCGACGGACTTGGAGATTGTCTGCCCGTCTGCCCTACTAACGCCATCAGCTTTGAAGTCCGTGAAGCAGCCGCTTACGATGAAGCAGCCGTTTTTGCAAACAAAGAACTTCTGGAAGCATCATTGCCCTGCGCTTGCCCCGGGACTCAAGCCCGTCTACTGCGCGAGCAGCAATTACAGCCAAGCAGTCCGGTATCCGCCGCTCCCAGCGTCAGTTGTTTACAGCAATGGCCGGTGCAAATAAAACTGGTCAACCCACGCTCCTCTTTTCTTCAAAATAGCAAACTGCTGATCGCCGCAGACTGTACGGCTTTTGCCTATGGTGATTTTCATAACCGTTTTATTAAAAATCATATAACTCTTATCGGCTGTCCCAAGCTGGATAACGACGACTACAGTCAAAGATTGACGGAAATTCTTAAAAGCAATGATATCAAAAGTCTTACTGTCGTCCGCATGGAAGTGCCTTGTTGCGGTGGCATCGAACAGGCCGTAAAAACGGCCCTGCTGCAAAGTGGCAAACTAATTCCTTGGCAAGTAATCACCATCACTACCGAAGGAAAAATTTTGGAAGATTGAACATAACTAAAAATACCTGACACTATGTGTCAGGTATTTTTAGTTACCGGCTTATGCTAATGCCTTCTGCATTAAACTGCTGTTCGCCAAATCAATAATCAGCGGTTCCAAACCATTTTTGCGTACATTTTCAGCACCTACAGCCGTCGTGATGATTTTCCCGCCACGTCCCGTGACCTGTCCGTTCAGATAACAGACCTGCCCCCCGATAATTGTGGCAAAAGCCGCCCGCTGCTGTTGATCTGCAATCGTAATATCCGCATCCTTCCCTACTGCCAAACTTCCCTTATTAACAAGTCCCAGCAATCGGGCCGGATTATAACTGAGCTTCTCAGCCAATTCCTGCAGCGTCAAGCCGCCAAGATCCACCAGTGCCAAACCTGCCGGCAGCAAAACATTACGTGGGATCCCACCACCGTCTGTACTAATAGCATCTACGATAAAACTACCATCAGGACGTTTTGCAGTTGCTAAGCGTACTCTGGGTCCAACGGGATTAACGGCAAAACTAACGGAAACAAGAGTTTGCATTTGTAGCCAATAGTCACGCGCCGCAGTGCCTCTCAAAAGCTTCATTTCTTGTTCATCAGGATAATTGACCTGTGCCCAGCCTGCCAAAATAGCTTGTTCTAGACCATCCTTATCTTCAGTAAAGCCACCTGTTTTTAAACAGCGCCGTGTAACCATGCTACCCGGCAATCCGGCTATAATTTCAGCGCTGGTTCCATTGAGCGGAGACAAATACGATTCGCAAGAAATATTAGGATTGGCCGTCAGCGCCTG
>CAYVGQ010000048.1:2510-5987 GCA_964450295.1 uncultured Phascolarctobacterium sp.
CGCCTGCTTTAACCAACATCGCGTGGGCAAACCCGCCACCCAACCAGGCTGATGCGTGCACATGAGAATCTACCAGACCCGGCAGTACCAGTCTGCCACCGGCATTGATGACTCTTCCCGCATCCTCATCAATATTATTTTCTACGGCGACAATAACCCCGTCACATATCGCTACATCGTAAAAGCCTTCTTGGGCAGTAGCATAATCCACCAAATAACCGTTTTTAATCAGTAAATCATATTGCACTTTTCGCACCTCCTGCTCCCAATAGTCTAAAAAATATTTCTTGCTTATGATCGGTAGCGCCAATTGTTAATAATCGAACTTTATTTATGTCTTTTATAAAAATTTTCCATAAAATACGCCAGCTTTTCGCAGCCGGCCAGTGGCATAGCATTATAAATAGACGCCCGCAGACCACCGACGCTACGGTGTCCTTTCAGTCCATCCATACCCAGCTCTGTCGCTTCTTTGGAAAACTTTTGCTCCAGCTCTGCCTGAGGCAGTCCAAACGTTATATTCATCAGAGAACGACTCTCTTTCTTAGCAAACCCGCGGAAAAAATCGGGGTACGTATCAATCACATCATAAATAATTTTTGCTTTCGCAAGATTCCGCCGCTCTATCACCGCCAGACCGCCCTGTGCTTTCAGCCATTTGGCGACTTTGCCTACAATATAAACTGCAAAAGCAGGTGGCGTGTTATACAGTGAATCGTTTTGCATATGTGTTTCGTAATTTAGCATTGTCTGCAAGGTTTTAGGACGTCCTTCGATGAATTTTTTACGCCCAATAATTGCTACAGCACCAGCAGGTCCAATATTTTTCTGTACACCCGCATAAATCAGAGAAAATTTTTCTGCCGGAATTGGTTTGCTTAAAATGTCCGAGGACATATCCGCAATCAGCGGCACATCACCCGTTTCCGGATAAACAGTGTACTCAGTACCTTCAATCGTATTATTAGAAGTAATATGCAGATAGGCACATTTTTTCGGCAAGATAATTTCCTCCGGACACGGAACCCGGTCGTATTTTTCGGACTTACTACTGAAAGGCACGGCTACCTGCCCTATCTTCTCCGCCTCTTTGAGTGCTTTATCCGAAAAACTGCTGGTAACAACGTAAGCCGCCGTCCGCCCTGCTTCTAAAAAATTCATAGGTACCATCGAAAACTGCAGGCTAGCGCCACCACCCATAAACAGGACCCGGTAATCGTTACCCAAGCCCAGCAAATCTTTAATATCAGCTTCTGCCTCTGAATTAATCTTTTCATAAAGAGGTGCCCGATGACTCATCTCCAAAATCGACATTCCGCTGCTACCCAAGTCCAGCAGCTCCGACTGCACTTCCTGCAAAACCTCAAGTGGCAGCATGGCCGGCCCGGCATTAAAATTATAGATACGCTTCATCATTCATCACCTCTAATCAGATGCACAACCATTGCATCGCGTAATTTAGGTTCAAACCAAGTAGATTTAGGTGGCATAATCTCGCCTGCATCGGCAACCCTAAGCAGCTCTTCCATAGAAGTCGGATACATAGCGAAAGCTACACTGTACGCCCCGGCATCCACCTTGGCAGCCAAGGCTTCCAGTCCACGAATACCGCCCATAAAATTGATTCGTTCATCTGAGCGCGGATCCCTAATGTTCAGCACCGGTGCCAACAAGTTATTCTGCAAAATCGAAACATCCAGTGCTCCGATCTCATCATCCGCATCAAAGCTACCCTCTTTCGCCGTCAGAAGGCGCCATTTTCCTGTTAGATACATACTAAACTGATGCCTTGCTTCCGGTCGAGGATTATTTTTAATCTCGCTTATCTCAAATTTCTCGCCTACCTTCTGTAGGAACTCCTCTACCGACAAACCGTTTAGATCCTTTACCAAACGATTGTAGTCCATAATTTTCATCATGCTGTCAGGGAAAATAACAGCCAGAAAAGTTTTATATTCTTCGTTGTCGCCGTCGTGATGCGCCGATTTGCTTAATTCAGCGGCCGCCCGCAGTGCCGCAGCACTACGATGGTGTCCGTCGGCAATATACAGAGTCGGCACCTCTGCAAACAGACGTGTAAGTTCGGTTATCTCCATCAAGTTATCTACCACATACAAAGTATGCCGCACTCCATCCTCTGACGCAAATGTATAGGCCGGTTTTTGGGAACCCATCAATCCCAAAATATAGCTGTTAATCTCGTTCTTGCCCCTATACGTTAGAAAAACTGCGCCGGTCTGCGCCTCTGTAGCCAAAATATGATTTACCCTATCCTGCTCTTTATCGTGTCGAGTCAGTTCATGCTTTTTTATAATGTTTGCTCGATATTCCTCTAAAGAAGCACCGACAACCAAACCGATTTGAATATGCTCCCCCATCTGCTGGCGATAAATATAGTAGCAGGGGGTATTATCTTGCTTCATCTGCCCATCAGATATATAGCGCCTCAGATTAGCCTTTGCCATTTTATAAACAGCCTGGCTGTGCGGCTTGGTATCGTCAGGCATCGTCGCCTCTGATTTAGTGACCCGCAAAAAACTCAACGGATTTTTATTCAGAATCACTCGTGCCTCCTCGGTATCCATCACATCGTATGGCAGCGATGCAATCTTGGCGGCATATTCCGGAACCGGCCGTAGCCCACAGAACGGTCTAATCTCTGTCATAAAAAAACCCCCTTTTAATATTCTCTGTATATAAAGACAAGCTTATTTTAAATCAGTCCTTATTTATATTATTTTACTCAGTTCGCTTCTAAAACGCAAGTACAGTTCCGGCGGACACTACAGACAGGCAAAATATTTTTTCTGCACGTAATAAACATAACACTTTTCGCGGTTTAATATTCATCTAGAATAAGTTATAATATTAGAAGTTCTTTCTAAACAAGGAGAGTGAGCATTCGTGTCTTACATAACGATCAACAGCCGTGTACTGCAAAAACTTATCCCGATTGCCATCGGTTATTTGGCTCTCGGCATTGCTTGCGGTATTTTGGGTCAACAATCAGGTTTATCCCCCCTAGAAAGCTTCTCGATGAGCGTCCTCGTCTTTGCTGGCTCAGGACAGTTTATCGGCCTCGCCATGCTGGCGCAAGGGGCGGCGCTATTTTCCATCGGTCTGACGATCTTCATCGTTAATCTGCGCCATCTACTATTCAGCTCTACGCTGATGAACTTTTTTAATGGACGCGGCAAGGGCTTTTTATGCGCCTACGCTCATGGCATCACCGACGAAACCTTTGCTGTTAACCTAAATGCCTTTGAAAAGGAGACCGCGCCGCCTTGGACTTGCGAAGAAGCTTTGGCCCTGAACATTACCTCCTGCGCCGTTTGGTCGCTGAGCAATGCGCTGGGCTGTTACGCAGCAGCCTATCTTAACCCACCCACCGAACTCGTTTCCTATCTGCTGATTGCTATGTTTTTGGGCATCTGGGTCAACTATCTCAACAACCGCAACATGATCATCACGGGTTTG
>CAYVGQ010000048.1:6027-8529 GCA_964450295.1 uncultured Phascolarctobacterium sp.
TACTCTCACAACTAGTACCCTACAAACTGCACATAGTTTTAGCAACTTTGGGCGCCTCCGGTTTGGCCTGCTATCTTACCGAGCGTTATACTGGAGGGACAGAAAATGTCCGCTGAATACATTTGGAGTGCTATTTTTATCATGCTGGGCGTCACCTATTTTTCACGGATCGTACCATTTGTACTACTGGCTGGGAAACCTATGCCGCACTGGTTCAAAACTTGGCTCACCTATGTGCCTACCGCTATTTTCGGTGCCTTAGTACTGCCGGACATCTTTATTACCGGCGGTAGCCTTAATCTAAGCCCCGACAATCTTTATTTATGGTCCACCGTCATTATCTTTCCGTTGGTTTATAAAACCAAATCTTTGGGTTTGGCCATCATCAGTGGTGCCATAGTTTTTGCACTGCTCCAGATGCTGCTTTAAGCAGTATATAAGCTCCAAAGCAATCTCCTCTGCGGGATTTACGTCTTTAATTTGCTGTAAATTTTTAACAAATGAACTCACAAAAAAATAAATAGCCACGGCAAAAACCGCGGCTATTTATTTTTGAACCGTATTTAATCTTGCATTAGCAATTATCATACAAAACCAGCCGTTACGAAAGTTTTTATAACGGCTGGTTTTTAATTCGTCTTATCTTTTTGAATTTTGTTACCTAAAATATTTTATTGTTGCTGTCTAATGCTATCCCGGCGAGCCTCCTGCAAAGCATATTCAAATATAAGTTTGACAGAAGCATTGCTGCCTACCGGACGCAAAGATTTATCCGCACCTAAATCAAGACAAACCTGCTCATCATTATCCAAATAAAACTGGCTGGCAATAAAATAACGCTGCTCTCTAACCTGAAACATATATAAAGTGAGTGAAGAAGATAATTTTTCCAAGCCGGAATTATTGCGCATTATTTTTAGGAATTCAGGACTGGTAAACTTTTCCTGCACCATCAGCCCTAAATATAAATTACCGTCTTTAGTATAAGGCAGCAACGAATCTCTATCAGCATACAACTCCCCGATAACACTTCCGCCAATTCTTACCCAATTGACGATTACCGACTGTTCAGCGGCTTCCGCCGCGATAGAAGCAGGCTGTAGCAGCGTGCCGAACACAGCTGCGGCACCGCAGAAAAAAACAATCAACCTGCGTAACAAGCCCATTTTATTTACCTGCTTCAATATTCAACGGTGAAAAAGCAAAGTCAGTCATTTTGGTATCTTTATCGAATACAAAAACCATCCGCACCACTTTTTCTTTGCTGAAGCCGGCCAGATAAACAACCCTATCTCCCTTATCAAAACGTTCAAAACTTACCATTTTCGCTTCCTGCAAGCGACCGAATTTATCAGCAACCTGTTTTTGCAGTTGTTGCAGACCCTGAGCAGAAATCTTTTCTTGCAAAGCAGGATTAAAACCTTTAGCTATATCATTGTAAGCGACAGTTTTCTCCTGCGAGAACGAATCAACAAGTTTATCAACAGTTCGTTCTGCTTTATTTAAAGCATTGCCATTTTCGCCTGCCAGACATACACTTGCGCAGGCTAATAGCGTAATTAAAGTTAAAAGAGCAATAATTTTTTTCATAAAAATACCTGCCTCTGTTTTTTTACATAACAGGTTCAGCACCGCAAGCGGTGCTGAACCTGTTAATTTTTATACTTTAAAAAATCTTTGTTATTAAGTTTTTCTGATCTTAACTTTGTTATCTACCTATCTGTTGGCATAAGCCTGCTCCACAGATTTAGCAGCAGTGGCAGCTTCAGTTTTAGCAAGTTCCGCTTGTTTAGCAGCATACTCAGCACGTTTTTGTGCTTCTTGAGCCACTTTTTGAGCTGCTTCTGCCTTTTCTTTGGCTATCTGAACTTTATTCTGCCGTTCTTTCAACTGTGCGTCCAGAACTTTATCAGGATTTTTACGACCAAACTTCCAAGTCGCGCCAACGCCGCCCATCTTTTCACTTCCGCTTTGAGTATAGCTGACATTGAGCATGAAATCGCGGTTAGGATAGTGGAAAAGACCTACTGCTACAGCCTGCGCCCCTTTGTAAGTACCAAGTCCGATAGCAAACTCAGACGGTGCTGCAGGATCGTAGCCCATGGATTTTAAACTGGCTGCTGCGGCGGCCATTGCACCGACGCGATCCAGGCGTTCTTCCGTACGATCGATGCGATTATCCAAACGTGCAACTTCCTCACGACGGATACCTGCCTCAGCGTTTAAGCCACTAACAACTGTACCGTCATATTCACTCCGTCCCTGCAGTTCACTGTCAATATCCCCAACTTGTCCCATCTCAGACAGCTTGATATCATAATCATCTGTAGTTATGGAAACATCGCCGCTGGTGATTTTAGTATTACCGGTTCCGTTGGTAACGCCCATACCGTCATTATCCAAAGTGCTTGTATAACCTCCCGCCTTAGTAGTAACGCTATCCGCGCCCACAGTCTGCGTAGTTTCCCCTACAGTAGTTGTCACACCAGCTGCAGTCATTTC
>CAYVGQ010000049.1:0-1827 GCA_964450295.1 uncultured Phascolarctobacterium sp.
ACAAGAAAAATGTTGGGGCAGATTGGTGGCAGCGGGACTATAAGTTATGAAGTGAAATTGAATCGTTCTGCTCTAGTTGGCATTTTGTTAAAAGCAAATAACGGTAGCAGAACGGTCTACCAAGCTGTAAATCTGGATACTACTACAGGTTCAGAATTTAGTATTAGTGATTTTGTTGGTACAGGCAATGAGGTACAAGAAATATTAGGAAGCTATGAAGGAGTGCTTTTTGCAGATAGAGGATTATATACTCGTACAAATGAAGGCAATGCCTATGATAAATTTGTTCCGTATAATCAATTATTGTCGATACTGCGTGTTGGTGATGCAGGAAGAATTTTAACAGCTTACGGAGCAACTCGTGCGGTTGAGGATAAGTTCATGACTTTAAAAGCGGGCGAACTATTGGTTTTACAGTTAGAGGCTAATCGCACGACCGGTTATTCTTGGGCTGTAGAAAATAACGGTTATCCTAACAAATTTTATGAGGTGGGGCGTTCTTATGTGATGCCTGCCAATGCTGCCAATAATAAAGTTGGGATGCCGGGGCAAGAAATAATTGTTTTTGGAGCACAAGAATCCGGAGAATACAGGATAACTATGGAATATAAGCGTTCCTGGGAAAAAGGCAGCGGTTTTGATAAGTTCGGCTTTACTGTCAGAGTTTTGTAAAACGGAGGAGGAGAATGGAAAAAACTGCCGTTACCGTAAAAATTTTTAGTGAAGAATATACTTTAAAAACAGATTTGCCGCATGAAGATGTTGAGATCATTGCAGCAATAGTCGATAAAAAAATGCAGGAACTGGCTGCCAGTAAGCGTTCGGTTACTACTTCTAAAGTCGCAGTTTGGGCAGCTTTGGACTTGGCAGGCGAACTTTACACTTTGCGTCGTGAATATGAAGCATTGTTGAAAGCAGCAAAAGATACTTAGAGAAGAGGTTTTTAGTTGATGAAAAAGCAAGCCATCGAACTGCTGGCTCCTGCCGGAAGCTGGGAAGCGTTGGAGGCTGCGGTTAACGCCGGAGCAGATGCTGTGTATATGGGTGGCAAAGCTTTTGGAGCACGCCAATATGCCAGCAATTTTGATCGTGAAGAGATGCAGCAGGCAGTCTATTTTGCCCATATGCATCGTGTACGGTTATATATTACAGTGAATACCCTGGTGGATGATAGCGAGTTGAAGGAACTGGCTGAATATCTACTTTTTTTAAATAATGTTGGTATTGACGGTATTATTGTACAGGATATGGGTGTGATTAGACTGGCAAAAAAAATAGTGCCGGAACTGCCCTTGCATGCTAGTACACAGATGACAGTAACTAATTCTGCAGGCGTTGAACTGGCAGCTGCAGCCGGTATGGAGCGCGTTGTATTAGCACGTGAACTGAGCCTTAAAGAAATTGACCAAATATGTCATGGCACAGACATAGAAATAGAAGTATTTATTCACGGTGCACTTTGCGTATGCTATTCGGGACAATGCTTGATGAGCAGTCTCATTGGTGGACGCAGCGGCAATCGTGGACGCTGTGCACAGCCATGTCGCCTACCATACAAGCTTGTAAATGGCAATGGGGAAGATATGCTGGCCGATAAAGATGTAGGACAGTATCTGTTGAGCCCTAAGGACATAAATACTTTGACAATTTTACCGCAACTTATAGAAGCCGGTGTAGCTTCATACAAGATCGAAGGGAGAATGAAACGTCCTGAATATGTGGCTGTCGTAGTCGATGCATATAGGCGTGCCATTGATAGTTATCTTGCCGGTGCATTTAAAGTCTCGGTAGAAGACCTTGCTAATATTGAGCAAATCTTTAACCGCG
>CAYVGQ010000049.1:1886-8443 GCA_964450295.1 uncultured Phascolarctobacterium sp.
TCCCGGCAAAGAAATGATAAGTGACCGGCGCCCAAATAATCGTGGTGTTTTGATTGGAAGGGTTTTAAAACTTGATAAATTAAATAATAAAGCTGTGCTTAAACTAGAAAAAAATTTGCAAATTGAGGATGGCTTAGAATTTTGGGTCAGTGTTGGTGGTCGGGTCGGCACTACTGTGACGTCAATTCTACAGAATGGACGAGAGGTACTGTCGGCAGAAGCCGGCTCACAAGTTGTTATTGATGTACCCCATGGTGTTAAGTTGAATGACCGTGTATTTAGAACTTTTGATAATCGTCTTATGACTTATGCAGCAAAGTTCTTTGGTGTAAAGGCTAAAAAGCGCATCTCTGTCAGTGTACTGGTAACAGCAAAACTGGGCAATCCAATGACAGTTTTAATGACAGATGATGAAGGCAATACCGGTTACGGCGAAACAAGGTTCATTGTAGAAGCGGCTCGCAAACATGCCTTAGATGAAGAAACTGTGCGTAAACAAATTAATCGTTTGGGAACAACTGAATATGAATTGGCTGAATTAACTTTGGAATCTGACGAAAACGTGATGGTGCCGATGAGTGAAATCAACGAAGCTAGGCGTCTCGCCGCAGAGGCTTTAGATGCTGCGAGACTGGAGTTATTTGCACCGCAGCGTACGCAAATTCATAAACTGCCACAAAATTTTGTCCCACCTGAAAAAATAAGTCGCAGTAAACATGCTTTACTTACAGTGCATGCCGATACTGTTTCTAAGGTACAGGCTGCTTTGTCCGGTGGCGCCGATTATATTATTTTTGGCGGTGATATTTTCAGTAGCAAGCAATTGTCGAAGCAGTCGTTTGCGGAAGTTGCCAAAATTGTGCAGCAGTACGGCAAAAAATGGGCGGTAGCTACCCCACGTATAGTTAGCGAAGGTCAGCTAGCATATTTTGAAGAAATGTTTGTTTATTGGCAGCAACTTCAGGTGGATTCTATTTATATAAGTAATAACGGGTTGTGGCATTTAGCTCAAAAATGTGTTGAATTGCCTTTATGGGCAGATATGTCTCTTAATATCTATAATGACCAAAATCTTGAATTTTGGCGTGAATTAGGTGCAGTTGGAGCAACGCTATCGGTAGAACTGACGATGGCGCAGGTTGAACATTTGGCGGCTGTAAGTCCCATTACCGTAGAATGTATGGTGCAGGGACGCATAGAAATGATGGTTTCAGAATACTGTGTAGGTGGTAGCTTACTGGGCGAATTGGATAAAGGTGCTTGTAAATTCAATTGTCAGGAACAGTTATTTTTAAGTGATCGGAAAGATGCAAAATTTCCTATTGTAACCGATCAAAATTGCAGAATGCATATTTTAAATGCACATGATCTTTCAATGCTGGCTAATATTAAACACATGGAAAGTGCTGGTGTTGGTCGTCTTCGTTTGGATGCGCGTAATTATAGTAATGAAGAAACTGCTTCATTGACTGCTCAGTATAAAGAAGTTCTACAATGTTATAAAGAAGTGACAGAGAATTTGCCACATACTACACGAGGACATTATTTTCGCGGTGTTTTATAAGTAGATTTACAATGCTATATATTATGGAGTATCTAAGCAAGGATATCTGGTAAGATATCCTTGCTTAGTAATTTATTAAGACATATTGGTAATCAGTTTTATTGTGTAGAGTTAATAAAAAAAGGATAGATAAAGCAGGAAAAAAGGGTTGTGAGGAAGAATTGATAAATGTTAAGTACAATTTTTTAAACGTTTGATAAGATTGATTCATTAAAACGAGTTGTATAGTATTTTCTTTGTAAATAAGGAGCGTAAAATGGCAAGATTTGCTGTTAAAATATTGGAATTTGATAAAGTAAAAGCTTTGCTTGCGAGTAAAACCGCAACATCGCTGGGTAAAGAAAAAGTGCTGGCAATACGTGCTTCCGGCGAGTTCAGTATTGTAAAGCGCTTACAGGAAGAAACGGCGGAAGCTTTGCGTTTGCTAGACGAAGGGAAAAGATTACCTTTTGGTGGCGCCCATAATATTTTGGCTGCTGTTAAACATGCTCAGTTAGGTGCAGTTTTAGAAGCGGAAAAGTTGATGGAGATAGGCAGTACTGCAGCGGCGATAAGACAGATAAAAACTTTTTTGCAGGAAGAAAATGATTTGGCACCTATTTTGTCTGGTTATAGCGATGTTTTGCAGGCTATACCAAAACTGGAAAAACAATTAGAAAATGCAATTTCTGAAAAAGGTGAAATAAAAGACAGCGCATCTACCAGGCTTGGCGGACTACGTACTGGTATACAGATAGCTAAAAATCGTGTTCGTGAACAGTTAGAGAAAATATTGCATGACCAAAATAATCAAAAATATTTTCAGGATACCTTGGTCACGATGCGCGGTGATAGATATGTTATCCCTATTAAACAAGAGTACAAGCTTAATTTCCCGGGGGTAGTTCACGATCAGTCGGGGAGCGGTGCAACTTTGTTTATCGAGCCGATGACTGTTGTCAATTTAAATAATGACATCAAAAAATATATGGTTGAAGAAAAAGAAGAAATTGAACGTATATTAAGGCAACTTTCCAATAGTGTTGGTGCAGAAAGTGAACGGCTTACTGCAGGCGTAGAAACTATAACTGAGCTTGACGTTATTTGTGCGCGTGCTTATATGGCACAGGCACAGAAGGCGGTACGGCCAATGTTACATATTGAGGGCAAGGTTGAGATCGTTCAGGGAAGACATCCTTTACTGGATCAAGGGAAGGTGGTTCCGCTAGATATTGAATTAGGCGGGAATTTCAATACCTTATTGATTACCGGGCCTAATACCGGAGGTAAAACTGTTGCTTTAAAAGCAGTTGGTTTGTTTGCCATGATGGCTCAGTCCGGTCTATTTTTGCCTGCGAGCAGCGCTAAAATGCCCGTATTTCGTGCTATTTATGCGGATATAGGAGACGAACAGAGTATTGAACAGAGCCTGAGTACATTTTCTGGCCATATGACAAATTTAGTTGCAATTTTAGATGAAGTACGCAGTGGTGATTTGGTGCTGGTAGATGAAATATGTGCCGGGACTGACCCTAACGAAGGTGCTGCTTTAGCTATGGCAATGCTGGAACATTTGCATGAAATAGGTGCGCTGACAATGATTACAACACACTATAGCGAATTGAAAACATTTGCCTACGGGCATATAGGTATGGAGAATGCCAGTGTTGAGTTTGACCCTGTAAGCCTGCGTCCGACGTATCGTTTGCTGATGGGGGTTCCGGGTAGCAGTAATGCGTTTAATATCAGCAGAAGGCTGGGCTTGGCGGAGGATATTATTGAGAATGCCGGCAAGTTATTAAATCAGGAACATGTACATATGGAAGATGTGTTGCATGAGCTTGAAGGTGAACGACGTCAGTATGAGTCGCAGAATAAAGAAATTCAGACTTTGCGGATGGAAAGCGAACGTATTAAACAAGAGTTGCATAAACAGAAGCAGGATCTTGAGCGCAGGAAGAATGAGATTCTGCGCAAAGCACGTGAACAGGCTGATGATATTTATCGTAGCAGCCGCCGTGAATCGGAAGCAATTTTGAAAGAACTTCGCTCAATGAAAGCTAATTTTGATGTTAAAAAACTGGAAGCTGCGGCTGAAACAGCACGAAAACAGTTAAATAAACAATTCAGTGAAGAGGCTCCACTTCCGGATGGTATATCATTATCGAGCGAAACAGCTAAAACCGGACAAACGGTATTTTTACCATTACTTCATCAAAACGGCACGATTATATCCGTTACCGGTAATGATGTTACGGTACAGGTAGGCATTTTAAAAACTACGGTACCGGCAAAGAACTGTCTGCTTGTTCAAAGTAAGGTTAAATATACTGACGAATTACATCCTAAAAAACGTAAGGGGTATGCTCACGATATGATAGTCCAAAGGACTGTAATTGCTAAGCAAGAGCTTGATGTGCGTGGGATGACTATCGAAGAAGCCATACCGGAAGTAGACAAAGGAATTGATGATGCATTGCTTGCCAGTCTGCCCGTGTTGCGTATTATTCATGGGAAAGGTACAGGAGCTTTACGCGCAGGATTAACCGCATATTTATCTTCTCATAGGGCGGTTAAAAGGTTGGAAATAGCATCCCTTCAGGAAGGTGGGGCAGGAGCAACCGTTATTTATTTATAAATACTCAAATTTTACAGAAACTGTAATCTAATTAAGAAAATTTTGATGAGTATATTGACCGAAAGACTAAATAATGTGATAATAGTTAGTGAAAATATATGCTTTGTGTACGTTTGCAATGGATTTTTGAAAGCTCTAAATTAACAAACGGGGGGAAGTAAATGGCTACACTAGTAAAGAAGTTTGGCGGCAGTTCTGTTGCTACGCCCGATAAAATGCAGGGAATAGTGGATCGTATTCTGGCTGAACGTCGACCGGGAGACAGAATTGTTTTGGTTGTTTCTGCAATGGGTGATCATACTGATGATTTGCTGGCTCTTGCGGCCAAGGTCAATCCGGAAATGCCAAAACGTGAGCTGGATATGCTTTTAGCAACTGGTGAACAAGTGTCTATTGCGCTTCTGGCCAGTGCTTTTTGTGCTAAAGGTCAACCTGCGATATCTTTTACGGGTGCTCAGGCTGGCATCAAAACCAATGAGAGGCATTCGAAAGCAAGTATTTTAGACGTTCAGGCGCAGCAAGTCAAGAAAGCTCTAGATGAAGGGAAAATTGTTATTGTGGCTGGGTTTCAGGGTGTAACTGAAAATGGGGAGATAACAACTCTAGGCCGCGGTGGCAGTGATACTACTGCTGTAGCTATTGCCGCCGGATTGAAAGCTGATATGTGCGACATATATACTGATGTAGATGGCGTTTACACTGCTGATCCACGCATTGTACCAACAGCACAAAAATTAGATGAACTCACTTTCGTGGAAATGCTTGAATTGGCTCGCTTGGGAGCCGGTGTTATGCAACCGCGTGCTGTCGAGTATGGAGAACATAACGGAGTTTCTATTCATGTGCGTTCAACATTCAAAGATATCCCCGGAACTATTATTAGGGAGGAATATACAATGCAAGAGAAAAATTTTGTTATTCGTGGCGTAGCGCACGATACGAATGTAGCAAAAATTGCCGTTCGCGGCGTCAGTGACGAACCGGGAATTGCTTTTAAAATATTTTCTGCTTTAGCTGACGCCAATATTGACGTAGATATGATCGTTCAAAGTGCTAGTGCCACTGATCATAAAAATGATATTCTATTTACGGTTATGCAAACAGATATGGTAGAGACCATGAGTGTTATAGAAAGTTTAAAAGAAACAATGAAATTTGATAAAGCAGATATTGAAGTTAATGTCGCTAAGGTATCCATAGTCGGAGCTGGCATGCTTGGCAGTCCGGGTATTGCTGCAGGGATGTTCGGTGCTCTGGCTAAAGCTAATGTCAATATTGATGTTATAAGTACTTCCGAGATTAGTGTATCTTGTCTGATTCCGGAAAAGGAAGTTCAAGTTGCTGTAAATGCTATTCATGAACATTTCTTTCCCGGAAACGTAAAAGAGAGGTAAGTAAGAATATTTATATAAAACTTTAAGGAGGTTTTTTATCAATGATTACTAGTATTGCAGCTAACCATGCTAAAGGAAAATCTGCTCAAGACAAAATTTTTGGGGCTAACGCGGCTGCTGTAGCTGCTGTAGCTAAATTTGGTGCTGACAAAGTAACAAATGCCACTATTGGGGCCATTCTAGATGAGGACGAAAAACTCGTTTGCCTGCCGACTGTAGAAAAAGTTTACCGCAGCCTTGCAACAAATGAATTGATTGCCTACGCTCCTATCTCCGGCTTGCCGGATTATCTTGACAAGGTTATTACCGCAGCATTTGGAAATTCCAAGCCAGAAGGATATATTGCGGCTGTTGCAACTGCTGGCGGGACCGGTGTTCTTCATCATGCTATCTGGAATTATATGGATGCCGGTGAAACGGCACTGACTTCTGACTGGTATTGGGGACCGTATAAAGTCTTATGTCAGGACATGGGTCGCAAACTTGATACCTATAAAATGTTGGATGAGAACAATAAATATAATCTGCCGGCATTAAGAGTGAAAATCAATGAAATTTTAAGCAAACAGAAGAGCCTTTTGCTCCTTATTAATACTCCTGCACATAATCCTACCGGCTATAGTTTGACCGACGAAGATTTGCAGGGGGTTATTGATATTATTAAAGAAGCAACTGCGGACACTGATAAAACAGTTACATTGCTTTTGGACGTTGCCTATATTGATTATGCCGGTGAAAAAGAAGATGTTCGTAAAATATTTAAAAAACTTTCTAATTTGCCAGCTAATATCTTAAGCATTGTAGCCTACAGCATGTCTAAAGGTTTTACTTTATATGGACAGCGCACAGGAGCAATGATCGGTGTTTCTTCTTCAAAAGAAGTTATTGAAGAGTTCGCTGCAATTAATCAGTACACAAGTCGTGCCACTTGGTCTAACATTAATCGTCCGGCTATGAAAACTTTAGCAAATATTTATAGTGA
>CAYVGQ010000050.1:0-7538 GCA_964450295.1 uncultured Phascolarctobacterium sp.
ATGCTCAGATATTGAGCGCCCCATACAAATACCAGCTCACGGGCGCCGATGCCTACGATATGTTCGGCAGCCCAGTTACGATCGCCACACATTTCGCTGAATTTGGAAGCAGGAGCCTTACATTGCGGACAGTATTCAGGAGCTTCTTCACCTTCATAAACATAACCACAGATTTGACAAACAAATTTTTTCATTCTTCATTCCTCCAAAGTAGTATAAATTTTTTGTGTTTTGAGCAGAACGTACTGTTCGGTAAACTTTCAATAAGAATATAATAGCATAGGCTGAAATAGTTGTCAATAATAATTATCCGTTAGCAGCTTAGAAAAATAAGGTCAGAAAGACAGTAATCTTCCGACCTTATATGTAGTTTTGGTCTTGAATGTGTTAAAAGGAGCTATGCAAGGTTAGAATTTTACTGTCATGCCGACGTTGACACCTTTGGTTTTAACGTCGAGACTGCCGGGAGCAGAATTTTTGAATTTGTTGTCATAATAAGACAGATTCAGTTCTACGTTGGCAACAAGACTATGGCTGACACCGATTTCGTAGCTGTTTAGTTTGTTGCCGACACCGGCTTTGCCCCATAAAGTACACATTAGCGGTAATTCTACGCGCCCTTGAAGGCCAATTTGACCGGAATTGCGGCTGCGGCTGTGCCCGTACAGTTTAACATCGCTATTGACATAGCCTGCATAGACATCGAGAACGGGCAGTACTTTGTACATCAGGTTGAGCTGCTGGGCTTCAACTTTGTTGCTGCCGCTATTTTTATACTGGTTCCATTTGTAATTGACCGCTGTGCTTTTGCCAAGGCCAACAGTAACGCCCGCATAGGGAGAAGTTTTTTTGCTGCCTACACTCACACCTTCGTATTTGTTACTGGTGGGAACGGTAAAACCAACATCAACGGCTACCTTGCCGGAATCATAGTTTTTGAGCGGCGAAGCAGCGCAAACTGTGGTGATGCCTAATGCAAGCGCCAAACCTAAGATTAGCGTTTTTTTCATTTCTTGTACCTCCTTACTAAAAAAATACAGTGAGTCAGTTCTGGATTTTACCGTCAACTCCTTTGACGAACCAGTCTATGCTCAAAAGTTCCGTATCAGTTAAAGTTGTACCTGCAGGAACTTTTTCGATACCATTTTGGTCGTAAAGCGGGCCGGTGAAAACTTTTTGTTTGCCGGCTATGATATCTGCCTTAGCAGCATCGGCCAGCTTTTTGGTTTCGTCGCTGACAGCCGGTCCGTAAGGAGCAATATCGACAACTCTATCTTTCATAGAGCCCCAGTAAGCTCCGGCTTTCCAAGTGCCATTAGTAACTTGTTTGATAACTTCTTCATAATAAGGACCCCAGTTCCAGATTGCAGCGGTGAGGGATGATTTGGGAGCGTTAGCGGACATGTCTACGTTGTAGCCTATGCCATATTTGCCACGTTCTTCAGCAGCCTGCTGCGGGCCGGGTGTGTTTTGATGCTGGGCGATGATGTCGGCGCCGGCATCGATAAGAGTTATTGCGGCTTGTTTTTCGGTAGCGGGATTATACCAAGTATTAGTCCAAAGTACTTTTACCTGTACATCGGGATTAACGCTTTGAGCACCTAGTGTAAAAGCATTGATGCCACGAATTACTTCGGGAATCGGAAAAGCGGCCACATAGCCGATGACGTTGGAGGTTGTTTGTTTACCGGCGACAATGCCTGTTACATAGCGAGCTTCGTACATACGACCAAAGTAGTTGCCTACATTAGGCGCAGTTTTAAAACCGGAGCAGTGCAGGAAAGCGGTGTCGGGATATTTTTTAGCTACGTTGATTGTCGGATCCATGTAGCCGAAGCTGGTGGTGAAGATAACCTTGTTGCCCTGAGAAGCGAGCTGAGTGATAACTCTTTCAGAGTCGGCGCCTTCAGGAACGGATTCAATGTAGTTGGCTTGTACGTTAGGCATATTTTTTTCGACATACTGGCGACCCAGTTCGTGCGCCATCGAATAGCCACCGTCTTTGGCGGAACTAACGTAAACGAAAGCGACCTTAGTTTTATTGTCTGCCGTTTTGGTATCAGCCTTTTTGTCACCGCCACAGCCGGCGAGCAGCAGTCCGCAACTGAGCAGTCCGGTTAAAGCGATGGACAAGATTTTTTTCATGCAAATAACCTCCTCAATAATTATTTTATAATTTAATTGTAACAATGAGCAGGCAATAAAGCAATGTTTTGTGAAATAAAAAGGAAAAGACTTGTAAAAAAAAGGCATAAAGGAGATAATTATAATGTATAACTATAGGCAAACGTAATTTTGATAAGGCGGGTAAACATGGGCGATACCGAAAAAAGTTCCGGCAGTAATAATACATTTTTAAAGGGAACCCTGATACTGACTATTTCCAGTATCGTTGTTAAGGTCATAGGTTCGTTGAACTGGATCATTCTGTCACGCGTATTAGGCGGCGAAGGCATTGGTTTGTATCAGATGGGCTTTCCTATCTATCTGATGGCGATCACCTTGTCATCGGCGGGTATACCGGTGGCGATTTCCATAATCACCGCAGAGAAATTAGCGCAGAAAGATTTTTTGGGTGCTAAACGTGTTTTTAACGTTTCACTGCGGTTGTTGTTTCTTACGGGTGTAGTTTTTGCATCGGCACTCTTTTTTGGGGCTCAGTGGTTGGTAGACAATCACTGGATTCGTGACGGTAGGGCTTATTATTCGATCATTGCGCTGTCTCCGGCCGTCTTTTTTGTAACATTTTTAGCCAGCTTCCGTGGTTATTTGCAAGGTTGGCAGATAATGACACCGACGGCGGCTTCCGAAATTGTGGAACAGCTGATGCGTGTCTTTACGATGCTTATTTTCGCCAATATGTTTATGCCGTATGGGCTGGCGTATGCGGCCGGCGGTGCCAGTATGGGGGCCGCTGTCGGTGCGTTCTGTGCGCTGTTGGTGCTGATGTGGTTTTATAGCAGACTCAAGCATAAGCTGAAGGAAGACCTGGCTCAGCAGAATCCGTTGGCACGTAAGGAGTCGGCACGGGCAATCATCAGCCGTTTATTGCGACTGGCGCTTCCGGTTTCTATGTCCAGTCTAATGTTGCCGGTAGTGGCAAATTTAGATCTTTTGATTGTGCCGAAGCGTTTGGAAACGGCGGGTTTTTCTGTCAGCAAGGCTACGGAGTTTTTTGGTTATCTTACAGGTATGGCAGTGCCGCTAATCAATTTGGCCACTATTTTTACGGCGGCAATGACGATTAGTTTGGTACCCGCCATTTCTGAATCGCGGGCGCTGGGCGATGTTTTGGGTATCCGCTCTAAAACAAGAACAGCTTTTAGAGTAGCCCTAATTATTACCTGTCCCTGTTTCGTAGGCATGTATTTTCTGGCCGAAAAAATTGCGGCTTTGGTTTATAATGCGCCGGGAGCGGCAGCGGCAATTCAGACCATGAGTGTTGGAATCCTGCTGTTAGGATTGCACCAAATCAGTACCGGTATTTTACAGGGACTTGGACACACGGCTATTCCCGTTATCAATATGATTTTTGCCGCGGCAGTAAAAGTTTTTTTGAGTTGGACGCTTACGGCCGTGCCGACTTTGGGCATTAAGGGCGCAGCCATGGCTACAGTTGTCGATTTTGGATTGGCGGCAATATTGAATATGATTTTCATTTATAAATATACAGAATTTGCCCTGCCTTTTGCCGGCGTGTTTAAACCGGCGCTGGCAGCTGCGGTGATGGGTGTGTTCGTTTACGCTGTTATCGCAGTAACGGGCGACTGGGGTGCTTGGGCAATTTTGGCGGCGATGACGGTAGCAGTACCTGTATACGGCGGTGTATTGCTGGCTGTCGGCGGCATGGATAAAAAAGATTTAGAAAGTCTGCCTTTTATCGGGCGCAGGTTACTTGCCGTAGGACAACGTTTGGGACATTTTAAATAAGAAGGTAGAAAATGGAAGCAAAAGATCTGCAGAAACAAAGAGAATATACATTTATAGTGCCGCGTAATGTGGGCGAACGAGTTTACCGTTGTAGCGCCAAAAACTTTAAAGTTTTGGTGGGTACAATTTTGGCCTGTATTATCGTTATCACAGGTGCATTGGGTTATATGGGATATAATTTTTATCAGTTCCGCCAAGAACGAACCGATTTTTTAAAATACCAGTCTAAAAAAGGCGAAATGGAAGCGCAGCTACAAAGTTTGCTGGAAGATAACGAAAAAATGCTGCGTGATATGGCTGAGATTACGACGCTGGAGACCAAGTTACGCAGGGCACTGATTCGCGATACAGGCAACACTAAGCTGGGCAGTGATTTAAGCAGCAGCGGCGATGAAGCGAATATGGACGCAAATACTTCCCGCTATTTGGGACAGGGCGGACCGGCTACTATGGGCGTGCGGGAAATGATGGCGGTGCTGACGGTACAGAATCAAAATATGACGCAGCAGATAGACGCTAAAAAAACGGCGATGAATGAGCTGCTTTCCGAGTTGGAAGGGCGTAATAATAAACGTTCTGCTTTTCCGGATCTTTGGCCGACTAAAGGCGGCACAATCAGTTCTCCCTACGGCGGACGTACAGGCCCGATTAACGGCGACTATGACTGGCATCCGGGCGTAGATATTGCCGTAGATTTTGGTGAACCTGTTTATGCCAGTGCAATGGGAACGGTAGAGGTAGCCGGTTGGAATGGCGGCTACGGTCGTTATGTGCGTATTAATCATGGCAATGGCTATGCAACTGCTTACGGACATATGAGCGGCATTACCGTAGCATCGGGACAGAGTGTGCGCAAAGGCGAAATTATCGGTTTTGTGGGCAGCAGCGGCTATAGTACCGGCCCCCATGTGCATTTTGAAGTTTTTGTCGATGGGCAGAACATCGATCCGCTGTATATGCTAAAGATCGGGCAAAAATTGAATAAATAAATAAAAACAGACTTTCATAATTGAATGAAAGTCTGTTTTTTGTTAACTGCACTATAAAGCAGTAAGCAACGAAAGTGAAAGCTCTTACCGCTTTAGCCTAATTTACGTTCTACCATTTTTACAAGCACAGCCGTACCATCGGGCAGAGCTTCTTTATTAAGGTGCATATCCTGATGATGCAGACCGGGGGCTGCCGCTGCGCCAACGCCAAAATAAGCGGCTTTAATGTGCGGATAACGGTTGACAAAGTAATGGAAATCCTCGCCGCCGGGATTAATGATTTCTTGGGCGAGTCGTTTCTTACCGACTACTTCTTCGATGCAGGCCGCAACTTCGGCGGTCAGCTCTTCATCATATTCCGCGGCGGGAATAACACCGTTCGGGGTATTAACTTCAGCCGTTGCGCCTAAAGCAGCGACGGCATTGGTTACCGCACGACGCAGTTTTTCCAAAAGCTCTGTCATAGCTTCATTGGTTTGGGCGCGTGCATCAACGATCATTTTTACTGTATCGGGAATGATATTGGGAGCGACGCCGCCGCCGGTGATACCGGTGACTTTGCAAGACCAGGGAATGACAGGATTGATTTTGATAGCGGTAATTGCATTAATGGCAACTGCGGCAGCTTCAATTGCGTTGACACCCAAGTGCGGGCGAGCGCCGTGGCTGGACAGGCCATTTATGGTAATCTGTACGAAGGTACTGGAGGCATGACGTACTGCCGGAGACATTTCGCCATAGGCTATATCTTGAATCGGACGGACATGCAGTCCGAGGGCAATATCTACATCTTCAAGTACGCCGGCATCGATAATGGACAGAGCGCCTTTTAGCGTTTCTTCAGCTTGCTGGAACAAGATACGCAGCGTGCCGCGTTTTACTTTGCCGACCAGCTCGGAAGCCGCCGCTAAAAGCATGGAGGAATGCGCATCATGCCCGCAAGCATGAATATTTTTCTTTTCGCCGTCAATAACGAAGGGCAGTGCGTCCATATCGGCGCGCAACATCATAACAGGGCCCGGTTCAGCGCCTTTTATTTCGCCAATTACGCCGGTACCACCGACACCGCGAGTAACATTGTAACCCATAGCTTCTAATTTATCCGCAAGATAGGCGGAAGTTTTAAATTCTTCAAAACCAAGTTCAGGTATTTGGTGTAGATCGTCATAAATAATGCGCGGATCTAATTTGTTCATAGTGCATCTTTCCTTTTCAAAAAATTAAAGCGCGCTACAACGCTTTGGCATAATTATAGCATTATTGCGCTAAAGAAGAAAGCAAAAAAGGCACGACTAAAGCCGTGCCTTGCAGTTTACTGTCTATTTGCTTAGGATGATGGAGGTTAGTGTTACAGGATCAACATATTTGCCGTCTTTATAAACGCGCATATTACCGCTGGAAATTTCATCGATCAGAACAACTTCATCATTATAGTAGCCAAATTCAAATTTGATATCGTACAAATCCAGACCCAGTTTAGCAAGATCGGCAGCAACAAGGTTGGTAATTTTTAAAGTTTGTTCCTTCATGCTGTTAAACATTTCCTGGTTCATGATACCGAGAGCGGCTAAACCTTCAGAAGTGATCAGCGGATCGCCTTTAGCATCGTCTTTTAAAGTAGCTTCAACGTAGCCGCCTTCAAGTACGGTACCATCGGCAATATAGTCGCCATAACGGCGGATAAAGCTGCCGGTTGCTTTCAAGCGGCAGATAACTTCTAGACCTTTGCCAAATACTTTAGCAGGCAGAACCTCCATGGTAGCGTTATCGATATCGGCACTAACATAGTGAGTTTTGATACCGGCTTTTTTAAGAATTTCGAAGAAATGGATAGAAGTTTCGAGATTTGCTTTGCCAATGCCTTCGATGGTGAGACCGATAGTATTTTCGCCCGGATCAAAGACGCCGTCTTTACCGGTGCAGTCATCTTTGAATTTTAAGAGAACATTGCCGTTTTCTAAGGAATAGACTGTTTTAGTTTTACCTTCGTATATTTTTTCCATGGTAACAACCCTTTCACTTTAAAAAGTATTGGAACTATTTTAATATTATATAATATTTCTCCTCTTTGTTGCAAGAAAATAAGAGCCAGAAGCAAAAAAATGAAATCTACAGAATTGAGCCGTATAAAAAAGTTAACAAAGTATTCTTGAGCAGAAAGCGCAAACAAGCAAAACTTTATTATTAAAAACGCTTTTTTAGTTCGGCAAGAATTCCAGTGTCCGCCGGGCAAAATTCATATTGGTCAATTTCAGCGGTAGTAATCCAGCGGATATCATTATGCTCGAGCATTTTGGGGACACCGCTTGCAATTGTGGCGTGAAACAGTGTCAAGTGAATTGTGATATCCGGGTATACATGATCAACTTCAAGGAATACATCTTTTGGCGTCACTGTAATTGCAAGCTCCTCCTGACACTCTCGGATGAGTGCCTGCTGCTTTGTTTCACCGGATTCTACCTTCCCACCGACAAATTCCCAGAGAAGGGCTCGGGCCTTTGTTGCCGGACGTTGGCAAATCATAAACTTCTGCTTGTCCCATATTAGGGCGGCAACTACTTCTGTCATACTATATCACCACCAATTTATTTGTTTTTTTCAGGAACTTGGACGGAATCG
>CAYVGQ010000051.1:0-7492 GCA_964450295.1 uncultured Phascolarctobacterium sp.
CATTTATTGCCATAATGAAAAGTGCTGCGGTTTGAGCCGGACTGGAAAAATTATATTCTGGCATTTCAGTAAATTCAGATAATTTTTCAGGCAAAACAGTAGTTTTAAATGTTATCTCCACTTTTTTATTTCCTCCCGCACTCACATTTGCAGAAAACAAAAGACCCAGCACTAAAAGTAAAGTTAAAAACGCTGACTTTTTCATTTTAGCTCCTTCACCTAACTCATCGCACCGCCACAAAACTCACATCTGCCATTAGCATCCGGTATAGTTGTCGCTTGACATAACGGGCAAATCTGACTGGTTTTAGGCTTAGCTGCTTCTTTTATTGTCTGCCGCATTTCATCCCGTGCTTTCAACAATACATCTCTTATTTCATCGGCTTCATTTGCTACCCGCGTATATTCATCGCTATATTCTTCATCTATTGTTGAATCATTGATTTTAAACCGGATCTCAGAAAACCAAGGTGAATTAACATAGATGACCATATTAAACTCATAATCATATTCATATAGCGGGGGATCATAGCTTTCTTCGCCATTACTGGTCTTTTTCTTTTTTTCTGTGCAGTCTTCATCAACCTTCCAGTTACAGCCGGTTACCTGATCTAATGTAAAAACGTCGGGGTTTTCATTTTTATAGTTGCCCGATCGGCTTATCAGCCACAAACCTTGACTTTCGTCTATACGTATTTTGTAATTGTAGCCAACAACCCGGGTTTCACGAAAGCTTGCAACTTTTTGTTTATTAGCTTCTCTTTCGGACAGGTGTTGTTTTACTTCTTCAAGTTTAAACCTTTTGATACTACCGAGATAAGGACTCTTGATTTTGATGCAGTCGTCACATACGACATTGTCATCGGGCAATGTATTGTTACCCAGTCTTCCCTCTCTGCCGCAAAGTGCACAACTCTTTTTCTCAAAAAAACCAAAAATCATAAAAACACCCCCTTAATTTTTTTATTATCTTCAAGTATTAACTTGATTACACGCTCCAGACAGTGTCTACCTGAGATGATTTTATTACCAACTTCTTTTAAGCAAAGGGTTTTGATAGCTCTTTCTTTTTATACAATTATACGTTCATCATCTTTTATTTGTCTATATTATAACATAATATCCTTTTATGAACCATATAATATAGTAAATTTATACCAATATATTAAGGAACATTGCAAATGTACACATCCAGAACAATGCAAATGAAAAATGGTTCTTTTTTCAATGATCCACTTTTTGGGGTTCTATAATAAATGTAGGGGTAAGATGGACAATCAAATCCATCTTACCCCCATTTTTTTGTTAAAATAATAGGCATAATTATATTCTTCAATTACAATGCAAGCTACAACACCAACATGAAAGTGAAAATACATTATGCCTGTTAATAATTATATAGAAAATCTCTACTCATGGAACTAATATCAATAAAAGAAAAATTATCAAGGTGTGCAGTGTCCCATTCTCTATTCGACATAAATTCCAGGGCCATTGAAAGAACTATTAAACTCTGCAGGAATATGTTATTAAAGAATGCCAGTGCGGAAACACTAACCTTGAGCTTTGATGATGTGGGAGAAAAAATAGTAGTCTAAGCAAAAAAAATAACACTCCAGTTTAAGCTGGAGTGTTGCGATACGAATGGTGCCGAAGGCCGGACTCGAACCGGCACGTGGGGTAACCACGCTTGATTTTGAGTCAAGTGCGTCTGCCAATTCCGCCACTTCGGCAACTCAAGGTTCCTTAATGGAACAATAGTAATAATACAATATCCGCATACGATTGTCAAGCATTTATTATTTTTTTAAAATTTATTCTGATCTTTTACTGTTTTAATTTGGTTTATCCTTCTGGAAAAATGCGTTTTTGCAACTTATAAGCCAAAATAAGTCCCAATATACCTGTTATCATCTGCGGCCAACCCATAAGGAATAAAATAAATAGCGATAACTTCTCCGGTATTGAAACCAGCCATAGCGTAAACAAGCTACAGCAATATAATATAAAAGTTTTAAAAAGAGGTGCTGCGATAACGATACCCTTTCCCCAAAAACGCGCACACAAATACACCAGAACCATATTGCCTAACGCTACTACTGGTATTAAAAACGGCAAGGGCAGTTGACCTTGAAAATATGCTATTATTGGCATTAATACGGCGATCAATGTTGCAGGCCACAAACCGACAGTTCTTGCAGACAAGACCAGCACCATATTTACCAGTGTCCCAACAATAAAAACAGTCCACATCGGCGGTAAGGGAACCACCAGGCGCAGAGCCTGCAAAACAATTCCTACAGCCAGTAGCATTGCGCCTCGTACCCAATTATTTTTTGCCATTATGCTCTCCTATTTTAGCGGACATTCCTGAGCGACAAATTTTTTAAATGCAGCTTCAAGACGAGGAACAACTTTGCCAACTCCATTACCAATAAATTTGCGATCGATCTTGGTCACAGAAATGATTTCAGTACGGGGGCCGCATAAAAAAGCTTCTTCTGCTTTCAGAACAAAGTCCATATCAAAAGCCTTTTCAATAACCTGCATATCCAAATCCGGCGCCAAACGCTCTTTTATTAGCCGCCTAGTAATATTCTTATGGATAAAACTGTTGTCAGGATGGGTCCAAATTACTTCATCTTTTATTACCATAAAGCTGCTTTCAGTAGTTTCAGTTATTTTACCGTTTTCTCGAATAAATAAAGTGTCAAAAGCATTACTTTCACGAGCTTTCTGTCTTGCTAACACCTCTGGCAATCTATTAAGTGTATTTATATCACAACTTTGCCAGCGCACATCTTCAGTCGTTATTATATTAACACCGGATTTGCGCTTAACAGCCAAATTTTCACGGTCACTTTCAACAATGGTCATGATTAGCTGCGGCACTGACATTTCGGGGAAAGACAAACCATAATCAGCGGCACCACGAGTAATCTGTGTATAAATTTCACCATTTTCGATGCCACTTTCTGTAATCAAATGCTCATGAAATTCTACCAATTCTTCGATCGTATAAACAGCTGGGATTTTAACTTTAATGACAGATTCGAATAAGTTATCCATATGCGGCAATAAGGCAAAACAACGGCCATTATAAACCGGAACAATTTCAAATACACCATCACCAAACTGGTGCCCTCTATTGTGTACTGAAACAGCAGCTTCTTCAGACTGCATGATTACACCGTCTACAATAACCAAATTTTTGTTCATAATTAAATCCTCCCTATGAAATTTTTCTATTAAAGTTCACTTTTTTGTCATAAAAATCATGTTATAATGTAACAATAGAATTATATAATAGTAACTCTATTATTATACAACATTTTGATACATTTGTCCGCAGTGATTTTAATAAATAAACATGCGTACAATATTTTTTGAAAGAAGGTGACTGCCTATGGCACATTTACCCCCGATAGTCGCTGATTTGGCGATGATTCTTTTAGTAGCGGGAATCACTACAATCCTGTTTAAAAAACTTAACCAGCCCCTGGTTCTAGGTTACATTATTGCAGGTTTTATTACCGGACCACATTTTAACTTTTTCCCAACTGTATCAGATACTGCCAATATCAACGCCTGGTCTGAAATAGGCGTTATTTTTCTTTTATTCGCTTTAGGGCTGGAGTTCAGCTTCTATAAACTCAAAAGCGTAGGAAGAACAGCATTTATTGCCGCTTTTGTAGAAATTGGTGGTATGCTTGTTATCGGTTATTTCACCGGTCATCTGCTCCTGGGATGGAATCATATGGACAGTCTCTTCTTAGGCGGTATGCTCTCCATGTCGTCAACTACCATCATCATCAAAGCTTTTGAAGACTTAAAGCTTAAAGGCCAACGTTTTACAGAAATGGTTTTTGGCACACTTATCGTTGAAGATATAGTAGGCATTATTATGATGGTTCTACTTTCAACACTAGCAGTAGCCAGTGCTGGTTTTTCTACTCTTGAGCTTATAGAAAGTGTTATGCGGCTATTATTCTTTCTTGTTTTATGGTTTGTACTAGGCATGTATCTCGTTCCAAGTTTTTTTAAGTGGGCACACAATTTAATGAATGACGAAACCTTGCTGGTTGCATCTGTTGGTTTATGTCTCGGTATGGTGGTTCTTGCAGCAAACATGGGCTTTTCTGCAGCACTTGGCGCATTTATTATGGGTTCTCTTATTGCCGAAGCTCCCAGTGCTGAAAAAATAGAACACCTTATCAATCCAGTCAAAGATTTGTTTGGAGCAGTGTTCTTTGTATCCGTAGGTATGCTTGTCGATCCATCCTTGTTGCTTGAATATACGGGACCGATACTAGTTCTGATTATAGTCACTTTGATAGGTAAACTTCTACTTTCCGGTGCTGGGGTTTTACTATCCGGGCAAAATCTCAATACCTCAATGCATTGTGGTTTCAGTCTCGCACAAATCGGTGAGTTTTCTTTCATTATCGCCTCCCTTGGGATGAGTTTAGGTGTTATCAGTGATTTTCTCTACCCAATTGTCGTTGCGGTATCTGTAATAACCACTTTTACAACACCATTTTTTGTTATGGCAGCAGAGCCAGCTTATCAATTTACACAAAAAATGCTTCCACAAAAGACTTTGGAATGGTTGGATCGCTATACGGAAGCGACTCCGGATAATGACGGCAAAGACAGCGATTGGCGCGACTTTCTGAGCGATTATTTTGTTCGTTTGCTCATCTTTAGTACTATGCTTGCAGCAATAGCATTGGGCTCTTATTATTATCTGCAGCCCTATTTGGCCGGAGAATTATGCTATCCTTATGCTAATCTTCTAACAGGCCTTGTTTCTCTCGTATTAATGTCGCCCTTTCTACGGGCAGTTTTGGTTAACAAAACTAATCATCCCGAACTTTTTTCAACTCTTTGGTTTAAAAAACGTTCTAATCATATTCCACTGACATTAATGCTGTTTTTGAAAATATTTGTTGCTGCTGCATTTCTTTATTTTATTTTTGTAAAACTTGTTGGGCTCCAAACACTGTTGGCAGCTTTGGCGACAATAGCAGTAGCATACTTCATATCCTCTTCCGATTGGTTGATGGGCGAGTATTTGCGTATGGAATCACGCTTTTTAGTAAACCTTAACGAACGTCATATGCTTAAGCATCGCGAAGCTTTAGTAAAAGCTGGTGAGGAACCTCTCTATGGCTGGTTCGATGAAAAATTACTGTTAGCATATTACAAAATCTATGAAGATTCACCAATTATTGGTCAAACTCTTATCCAATCGGCATTTCGCGAATTGTACGGCTGTAATATTTTACAAATAACTTCCTCTGATCAAGTTGTTGATATGCCCGGCAGACATTATATCCTACAAAAAAACTCTACTATGCTGATGATTGGTACCGAAGCACAATTTAAACTTTTCGATACAGCTATCAACACAAAAAATCTTTGCATGAATTTAGTCGCAAAACCTATAACAATACGTGAATTTATGTTGCGTGAAAGTGATGATGAAAACAATGCTTCACCATTTTTACCATGTGCTGTCACTATTGATAAGCATTCACCTATTCTTGGTAAATCCCTCAAAGATACGAATATTCGTAACGATTGGAACTGTATGGTAATCGGCTTAGAAAGAGGTAGCTATACAATCACAAACCCCAATATTTCGCTAGTCTTTGAAAAAGGTGATTTACTTTGGGTTTTCGGTAAACAAAAAATGATTAATCACCTTGTTCGTAAAGAGATACTGTAGTGGTGAATGTACTCACCATTACACAAAGAAAAAACTTCGGCATTGCCGAAGTTTTTTTTTGCTTGTCTACCTCATTCTGGTCCCTTTAAGTTGATAACTACTATTTCAGGTTTTAATTCCGTACGCACCGGCGGCCCCCAAAAACCATACCCATTGCTTACAATAGCCGTTAAATCCCCAAATTGTTCCAACCCATAATCAAGCTTGTACATCTTTTTAGTAATGAATCTGTTAGGAAACATTTGCCCCGTATGAGTATGCCCTGCCAAATACATATCATACCCAGCCTCTCTGGCTGCATCAATACGCCGCGGTTGATGGTCCATCAAAATACTATAATATTGATTATTATCTATGCTCAAATTTTGCAATGGTAAAATACTTTTTGAAACACGATAATCATGCAGGCCTGTAACTTTAATGTTTTTATCTACCCAAACACTTGTGTCCATTAAAATTTTTACGTTATTATACATCAGCATAGAATTCAGTTCATCAGTCCGGTCAAGATAATCATGATTGCCAAAGACTCCATAAACACCTAAAGGAGACTCAATATGACTCAACGGCTCCATAGAATTTTCTTCTATTATATATTGCAGGCGTTCGTCCATAATATCACCTGCAATCAATACTAAATCAGGCTTTTGTCCATTTATAAGTTTCACTAATCCCCTACTATAATCATAGCCAAGTTCTCGACCCAAATGAATATCACTAATCAATACAAGTTTATAATTTGCGTCAGCAGGTAATTTTTTGCTAATAACCGTTTCTGTTCGAATAACAGGACTAAATGCCCGCCAACTCCCCCAAGCTATAAAAAATACTAGAAAGATTGCGCCAATAGCAGTAAATTGTGCATATGAGAATTTAAATGAAAAGAGCCTCAATAAAAAGTATAAAATACCGTGCATTACCATAAGCAAAAGTGAATAATATAAAAAAGCTATCCAATATCCGCTCAGCCATGCTGATACTTTCAATATAAAAGATGGCAATGACTGAGGTAAAACACGACTCCCAACAGTATTAACCATTAAAAGCAGATACAATGTGATAAAAGAAATTGATCGCATCCAAGAAAAAGCATGACTGTAATAAAACCATGCTAAAGAACTTAAAACAAAATTTATCACAGAAATAAAAATAACCACACTCAAAAAAGTATACCCCTTTCAATAGTTATGTCTTATTATACTACATCACAGTAAAAAAACTATATAGCCAATTTCAATACCACTATCTATAAACAAAAAAGGAATCTCGTATGCAAAAACACACGAGATTCCTTTTATTTAACTTGTTAGGCATGAGGTATATTCGTATAGTCCGAAATTTCTCTGTTTAGCGTACACAAATCACCTACATTTAGATCGTGCAGATTCTTATGTCCGGTAATCCTGGCATATGTTTTCAATTCTGACAAAGAACAATTTAAAAAATTAGCTACTCGTTGCGCCGAAGCGTCTATCTTCATTCGACTACGCAGCGCCGGATCTTGTGTCGCCACACCAACCGGACATTTTCCCGTACCGCAGATACGGTATTGCTGACAAGCAGCCGCGATAAGCGCCGCCGAAGCTATAGCTACAGCATCCGCCCCCATCGCAATAGCCTTGGCAAAATCAGAAGATACACGTAGTCCTCCCGTGATAATCAATGCAATATCACTTGCTCCTACAGAATCAAGATATTTGCGAGCTCGATGTAAGGCATAAACAGTCGGAACACTAGTCGCATCACGCACCAATTTCGGAC
>CAYVGQ010000052.1:0-2552 GCA_964450295.1 uncultured Phascolarctobacterium sp.
CAACTTGCAAGCGTTGTGGGCTGAGACGTTTTCCATCATTATCACCTTTGGCTTCAGTAATTGCCGCCATACGTATTTCCGGCAAAAAAAGGATAAAGCATACAGCCATTAAATAAATATAAATCATGGAAAGACTATGTCCTTTCAACGATGTATCCGCCATCGCCGTTACTGCAAAAGCAAGTCCGCCAAGATATAGACTGCGGTAATAACCTCCTTGAATCTGACTTTCAATGATATATGCGGCACCAGTAAGTACCGGATAAAGCCAATAGCCATCTTTGCCAAGCCAATAAGCAATAAAAATGAGTAGCGCATTGTCCCCCATTTTATGTCGCGACCCCGATGTTCTGTTGAGCATCCTCAAAACAAATAGTAGCCATAGTAAAACCAGGGGGTTACCTTCACCCAGACTCAGTGTGGCAACAATACTCAAACCGCCGCCAATAATTCCTCCAAGTTTACGGTCAGGATCCAGCTCCTGTGCAAGTAGCCAAGAAAAGAAAAATGCAGCAGCGGTATTGATGGCAAAATACATGGAAGTTTCGGTATCCGCGCCCTCCATATTTTTCCAAAACATTGCCGCAACAGCTGTTAAAATCGTGCAGATAAGCGCTATCCTGGTCACAATTTCTGTAAAATCAATTGGGCGTCCCAAGCCAAAAATTCCACCTTCAGACACGGGCATCGTTTCTTTAGAATATTTATTGTCCTTTTTTCCCATGCTTTCATCCCTTGCTTACAAATTTTATTATCTTTTATAGTTTAACATAACCTAGAGTAGTCTGCGACTGCCTGCAAAAAATTTAAAATATTTTTGTCAATTCTGTTAACGTCAATGCGAAAGCTGTTGTTCTAGGAACAGCCGTTTTTAAATCAACTGATTCGTGATCAGTGTGCTCATCATAATTTTCTACGCCTAAAGCATCTAGTGTAGGAATATATTTAGCGGTTCTATTACCGTCCGTGAGCCCACCGGCAACCCATTCCGTAACCTTCCCGCCAAATTCATCTCTGACTACCTTGCTATAGACATCAATCATTTTCTGCACCTGAGCATTTTTTTCCATTGGCCCGGTAACAATGCCACCGGTAATTTCAACCTTGGTGCCGGCAATAACCTTTTGATTTGCTAAAGCTTTGATCGCTCTGTCCAGACGTTCCTGTTCTGCAACTGAAAAGCAACGTACGTTTACTTCACAATAAGCATCTGCCGGAATAACGCTGATTTTATCATTACCTGTGCCAATTACCCCCACATTAACGGTGTTTTCCGGAATAAATTGTCCCGAATCGACAATGCCACGCTCAGCTAAAGCTTTTGCCGTGAAGTCGGACGGCTCCCCTGGCATGGGACTGGCTAATTTTTCAAGTTCAGTAATGGTGTAAGCCAGTTGATGAACAGCATTGGCACAATGCTGAGAAGCGTTGCCATGATGACCGCCAATACCTGTAACCTGAACCTTGTACTTAGCATTGCCTTTACGCTGTGTCACTATCCCCCAGTTAGGGCGTGCGACATCCATAATGACAGCGAAATCAGCCTGCTGGGAAAGTTCTGCTACAATCTCTTCAGCCGTTTGCGAGCCTCCTTCTTCTTCACCATTAGTATAATAAATTATTTCTTTAAAATCAGTAAAACCCGCTTCTTTAAGTGCTTTTAAACCATAAATAACCTCTACAACAGTTGCCTTATCATCGCCGACACCAGGTCCCCAAGCAAAGCCGTTCTCGTCCACTTTAAAAGGTCTTCTAGCCGCTTCGCCACGGTTAAAAACAGTATCTACATGAGCAACTAAAAGAATGCTCAGTTTTCCGGTCCCCTGTATTCTTGAAATAAGATGGCAGGCACGATCATTGTAGCGAAACTCGGTTGTTGCGCCCAGTTCTTGCATCTTTTCGGCCACAAATTTATTGGCAGCTTCTGTTCCTTCCCTGTCGCCATTACCCGAATCGATATTAGTAAGAATTCCCAAGTCTTTCACATAAGCATCATAGTGCTCGATCAAATATTTTTTTATAGTCTCTTGCATATGTAAACTCCTTTCGCAATTGCAGATAGCCTATATATTCGCCGCAACAAATTTTATTCCTGCCGCGAACAAACGAAAAGGAGGGCCTCCCAAAGACTCCCTCCTTAATTTTAATTTACTATTACACTATTTTTTCGCCGTGATATGTTTCTCCGTCGATGTCGGGCATAATATTGTGTCGCTTACTCCATAAATATTTGTATTTAACGGCCTGAGCATGGATATTCTCCAAATTGCTTTCAGCAAGTGTTTTGATTATTTTAGCCGGAACACCTGCAACCAAAGAGAATGGCGGTATTTTTGTGCCTTTGGTAACTACCGCACCGGCAGCAACAATGGAACCACGACCAATAACACTGCCGTCAAGCACTGTAGCATGCATGCCAATCAAGCAATGATCTTCAACCGTACACGCATGAAGAATAGCACCATGCCCAACAGTGACAAAATCACCTACGATACAGGCGTAATCATCGGCAACATGCAAACAGCTGTTATCCTGAATATTGCTATAACGCC
>CAYVGQ010000052.1:2598-7466 GCA_964450295.1 uncultured Phascolarctobacterium sp.
AACCTCGATACGGTTAACGTCACCGCGAATAGTAACATTGAACCAAGCACTGCTGTATTCTTTCATTTCTACTTTTCCGATAATGTCGGCACTTTCAAAAGCATGGGCTTTTTTATCAATTTTGGGCATTTGCCCTTCGAATTCTTTTAACATCTAAACTCAACTCACTTCCTTGTAATAATCAATAGCATTTATTGCTTTAATTATTCATCTAATTTAACTTGTAGTCAAGCTAATTATTCGTAAATTAACCAAAATTTCATTATCTAATTTTTAATCTAAGTTTTTAAATTATGCTTCTGCCTGGCGTTTGACCTTTGTCAAATACGTATACAGTCCTGCCAAAATTAAAATAATACCTGTAATTACTAATATATACCGTGTCAGCATAAAGCCTCCTAAAAAGCCTCCTAACAGGGGGCCGATAACTCCTCCAAATTGCTGTGCCGAAGTAACAAGTCCAAAAGCTTTACCGCGCATTGAAGAGTCCGTTACTTCTACAAGTCGGGCATTGACATTAGGTACCGCTCCGGATAAGAACAAACCATAAATAAACTGAATCCCTGCAAATTGCCAGATATCACTTACAAATATCTGACATAAATTGATACTGCCGGCGCAAAAGAATACGAAACACAGTACCTTCGTATAGCCCCGCCGCTGTCCTTGTTGACCCCAAAACGGCGCAGCTATAATACCTGCAATTCCGGCTAAAGAAAAAATGACACCGGCAGCTTGTATTACGGACTCATCCATTTTTCCCATTAAATGCGCAACATACATCGTAACCAGAGGTTGAATAATCATTGTGCAGACTTGAATCAAGAAGAACATCGTCATTACATACAGCAAGCCCTTATTATTCAGCGATTCCTTCAGATCCTTAAAGAGATTGATCTTTTGCTTATGCGTATTGCTCTTGCGAGGAATATCACGAACAAGCAGTACGACCATCAATGTCGCTATACCTAAACAACAACTAGACACAAAAAATGATAAGCGCATACCAAACCAAGAACTAAAATATCCGCCAAGCATTGGGCCTAAAATGCTACCGCTCGCTACAGCCGTCTGCATCAAGCCCATACCCCACCCCATACGATTTTCAGGTAAAGTAGACGATACCAGTGACATAGACGCGGGGACAAAACCACTAATAAGTCCTGTTAGGATACGTACTCCTAAAAGTTGTTCCGGTGTCTGAGAAATTCCCGCTAACCAGTAAGTAAGCGCCAACCCAAACCCTGCTCGAATGGCCATTCGTCGCTGTCCAACATGATCAGCCCTAGCACCCCAGTAGGGAGCCATAATAGCGGCGCCCAAAAAAGTTACGGAATAAACAATTCCGCTCCAAAAATTTACTTCACTGCTATCCACATGTAGTTCTTGTAATAAAAAAACAGGCAAAAACGGTACGACCATAGTATAACTTGCGCAGGCAAAAAACACCCCGCACCATAATACGGATAAATTACGTCGCCAGCTGATAGCCCCTGTACCTCTCTCATCTAACAAGGACATCTACTCATCTCCAAACCAAACTAGTATTATTTTGATTATATCATAGGCATTGTAGAAAAAGAAATCATCCTGTTGTTTTGCAACTATCGGTATCCGAATTCTTTAAACAACATTTTTTTAAAATACTGTTTACGTCCCAATGACTTTTCGGCAATTTTCTTGTATAATGTTGTATAATATAATTTGCAAAATTACTTACAACAAATTAGAAAAAGGAGTATCTCTGTGAAAGGATTTGAAAAACAGGAACTGGAAACACAAGGCATAATGGGCCGTTTTTTTGGCAGCAAACCCTGTCATAACGCCTTAGTTGAAATCAACAATTTCTTAGCTGATAGCGCAAGCGCTACTGATTTAACAGAAGATATCGCCAACGGTTTCCTCAAAAACTGGAATGCAAAATTTGACAGCAACAATATCGAATATCGCAGCGGCATGTACAGAAAAGTTGCAGATCATGTCTTTACTAATGTGCAAAACAATAATGATACCATTTTTAACGAAACAAAGCATCTGGCAAAAATTTTAGATATTCCCGAAAATCTACAGCGGTTGGCTGACAACGGCGCTAAAAAGATTGCTTATTTTGCCCGTTGCCGTAAAATCATCACCGGTGAAGAACCTCTCGCCATTGATGAAATTAACAATCTTTTTGGCTATGATTACGAAGATGGATATGATATTCGTGTACAGGTTTTTCATGACTACTTCAATAAAAAATTTGATGAAATAGCAGAGCAGCAGCGTTTTAGCCCCGACGAAGAGCAAGCCCTGAGGGATATCTGCGCCAGACTTGACATTCCCTACGAATTTAAACAGAACTTGCAAAACGCTCTTGATAAATATCGTTATCTATGGTCGGCAGAAAATGCTCCGCTCGGTAACATTAAGGTCGATTTTCCACTAAACGACGGTGAAATCTGCCACGCTGCCGCGCAGCAGGCCGGATTCTGTGAACATAGAACGATAGAGAAAGAAGACAATTATTTTGAGCTGACTCGCCGTTTGGAAATAGATGAAACTATTTCCTTTAAAGGCGAAAAAATCTCCCATCCCCATTTTACGGAAAAAGTGACAGCAGTTATTGATATCGGCTATCTTTTCTTTACAAATCAGCGAATCATTTATTTGAGCAACAAAATGCTTAAAACCATTGAGCTTAGTGATCTTGATAATGCTAATCTTGCCGTAAATATTATTTATTTCACTCAAAAAGATGGTACAAGCATGCCCATCAAATTCAATGACGATGTTGCCGAAGTAATGTTTGCCATTTTTAAACGAATTTTAAGTGAAAGTCAAGTATAGTTGAAAGGAGCAACTGAATTGCAAGAGAAGGTACGTTTTGTTGAGTTAGCCGATAGTCCTGAAATTTTAGAAATTTATAAGCCTTATATCACTAATACCACGATTTCTTTTGAGTACGAGCCTCCTGCTTTAACTGAATTTACGCTCCGCATTCAAACCATCAGCAGCAAATATCCCTATCTGGTTTATGAACGTGACAGCGTTATTTTAGGTTTTGCCCATGCCTCGCCTTATCAGACGAGCGCTGCTTATGCCTACGATGTAGATTTGTCCATTTACCTTGCTCCTAAAGCTCAATGCAACGGAGTAGGGCGCAAACTTTATACATGCCTTTTGGATCTTTTGCAAAAGCAGGGATTTTATAATGTTTATGCCTGTGTCACCGGTGACAATGAACGCAGTATCAATTTTCACAAAGCACTGGGCTTCCGCAACCTAGGTGCGCACCCGCAAGCCGGCTACAAATTTGATCGCTGGCTTGATATAGTCTGGATGGACAAGCAATTACCTCAACCCAGTAGCACACCTCTGCCGATTAAATCTATATCAACCTTCACTAATGCCGATATTTTACAGCTCTTTTAACTATGCAAAAAGGCGTACATAGCTGAATTAACATTAATTAAAGAACTAAATCACTGTCAACTGCCGGTTGACAGTTGACAGTGCATACGAAAAGTCCGTCTAACTCTCTAGCAGGAGAGTTGGGCGGACTTTTGTTATTTATAGACAATATTTGAGTTTTAGATAAGGCTCAACTGCGAAAGGGACCGCCGCCGAGCAATGCCGGGTGTGGCATTTCCCATGGCAAATTCGCACTACTGCCGGTGGGCGTACGTTTACCCACTACCTTTAATTCTATACCTGTACTTCCGGGTTTTTTTCACTGAATTTTTCTTTCAGTGCGGCACAAATTTCTTCGCGGGATTTCCCATGTTTTTCCTGCGTTTTAATCAGCTTATATGCTTGGAATAGTGCAGACGGGCCAATTTCAGAACTGAAATATCCGATACCCTGATTCCACGCAAGCAGCTCAAACACATCATCAAGTGCCGCTGAGTCAAGTCCATGAACATAGGCTTTTACAAGCTCTCGCGTAGCCTGACGCATTCTGCCTGCTCCCACCGCATTGGTAAGGGAGAGCAAAAGTCTTGTTTCATAGGGTAAAACTCTTTTTTCACTTTTCCAAGTCAAATTCCAAAAATCAGCAGCAATACTGCCAAGTTCTTCGTCAATCATCGGATAATTAAGTAGTGCCAAAGGTCTGAAGGGTGTATCAGCCTCCATTTCCTTCTTTTCTACACGGTAAAAATACACGTGAAATTCTGCCTTGTCTGTTTGCTCGGTGTAATGTTCAAAGCCGAGCTGCTCTAACACCTCATATAACGGATGTGGTTCAAAGGTCTGGATAATCTCAAGGCCCTCGCCTACCGAAAGCTCGCATGCTTTCTTTTTAAGTCCGGGGAAGAAATTCCCTTGAATATTGCGCACATCAATTTTTTGAAATGTCCCAATTTTATCTTTCCATTCCGTATAACTCATAACTAACATCTCCTTTAGTTTCTTTAAATATATTTATTTTCTTGTTACTCTTTATCTCGAATTAAATTTTTGATGATGTTGAGATAGTCAAACCGTCTTTAGACTTATGGTTGTTTGCTATGTAAAATACCTTGTTCATTTCTATTCACCTCATTTCTGTTTTTTCCATAATCTTTCTGCTGTTATTCAAATTATACATAGAATTTTCTAGCTTGTATGTTTGATTTCAAACGAAATATAAATAATTATAAAAAGATTTTCGATTTTACTATCAGCCACAACTGAAAACAGAAAAAACGGCGTGACCTTTGCAGCCGCACCGTTCTATGTCCCAGCTTAAGGCACAATAGTTACTTGCATTAATTAAGCCTAGGATTTAATCTTTTTTTATTGTATAAAAGTAAAAAAACCTTGCTCATAAGCAAGGTTAGGATTTCTAGTTTGGTGCGGTTGGTGGGATTTGAACCCACACGGGTCTCCCCGCCACCCCCTCAAGA
>CAYVGQ010000053.1:0-2956 GCA_964450295.1 uncultured Phascolarctobacterium sp.
AGCGGTATAAAAAATCTTAATGACGTCAAGGGCAAACGTGTTGCAGTAGGAGCAGCAGGCTCTGGAACCGAAGCTAATGCACGCCAGATTCTTGAAGCTTATGGTATTACTTATAAAGATATTAAAGTTCAATATCTTTCTTTTGCAGAAGCATCAAACGCTTTGAAAGACGGCAATGTCGATGTGGCATTCGTAACTGCCGGTCATCCAACTGCTGCTATCCAGGATATCGCAACCCAGAATAATGTGATTTTGCTGGCGGTTGACAGTGATAAAGCTGATGCTTTAATCGCAAAATATCCATTCTATACCAAGCTTTCTATTGCAGCTAAAACTTATACTAATCAAGAAGCTGATGTTCCGGCTGTAGCGGTTCGCGCTATGCTGGCTGTAACTTCTAAAATGGATACTGATACCGGTTATGCCATCACTAAAGCCATCTTTACAAATCTTGACCGCTTGAAGGCAGCGCATTCTGTAGCTAATGCAGTTTCCAAAGCAACCGCATTGGATGGTATGTCAGTTCCCGTTAATCCGGGCGCAGAAAAATACTTAAAAGAAAAATAAGAGTTGAATAATTATTATGATAAACCTGAAAGACCGGTCGCCGGGTACTTCCGGTGACCGGTCTTTTTTTAAAAAAATAATTTTAATATCCATTATTATCTCCGTTTTTGGGGGAATATTGTTTTGGTATGCTAACCAATTAATAGTATCTATTAATCCTGAGAATGGATTACCAAAACAATATTTTACTGTCTCAACAGGAGAAGAATGGAATATAGAATTCACCCATTCAGTTGAACTTACCACTGTAGAAGAATTTTTTAGAGTGAACGGTGCTGATGATATGGTTATGACACATACGCGTTATCAATCACTTGGTGTAGGATTACCTTATTCACCGTCTGAAGGAACCTTGACCAATACACCTGATGGAAAATTTATTTTAAAAATGAACAGACCGTATAAAACAATAAAAATAAGAACAGCTGTTCAAGCAAAGCCTTGTATCTTACATAAAACTAAAGTTTATAATCTATGTGAGCTTTATGGACAAGGAACACTGGTAGAAATCAAGGCAGAAAAACATTATCAATATTGGTTGCATTAAATTTCGCAAAGGGGAGGAGAGGGCAGAATGACCGAACAGAGTATCGATAAAAAAACTATGTCAGCAGAAGAAGTTTTGCAAAAATTTGACAAAGAATCTGATAAACGTAATTTAACCGGATTTTGGGATAAATTGATTTCGTTTATCTGTATTGCCTTCGCCGTATTTCAACTATATACCGCAACTTTTGGAGTTCTTGACGCACATTTACAAAGAGCTATCCATTTAGCTTTTGGTTTTGCACTTATCTATCTTTTATACCCTGGCAGAGGGCGTTGGTCTAGAGATGCAATGCATCCGTTAGATGTGGTTTTTGCCGTTTTAAGTGTTGCTAGTGCTCTTTACATCGTTGTTTTCTATGATGAACTTGTTTTAAGAGCTGGTATGAACAACGAGTTTGATTTTGGTATCTCTCTTATCGGAACATTACTGTTATTTGAAGCTGCGCGTCGCGTAGTCGGCTGGCCAATGCTTACAGTAGCATTATGCTTTATGTTTTATGCTTTCGCTGGTCCTTATATGCCTGGTATTCTGGCGCATCGGGGTGTAGGTGTACAGGAGATGTTCGATCATCTTTTCTATACCACGGAAGGTATTTTTGGTACTCCGCTCGGTGTATCTTCAACCTTTATTTATCTGTTCATTTTATTTGGATCGTATTTGGAAGCAACAGGACTTGGCAAACTCTTTATAGACCTTGCTAACGCTGTTGCTGGCTGGGCGGCAGGCGGTCCGGCAAAGGTTGCTGTTTTATCTTCAGGTCTAATGGGTACAGTGTCGGGCAGTTCCGTTGCTAACGTTGCCGGCACCGGAGCGTTTACTATCCCTATGATGAAAAAACTTGGTTACAGTCCTGCTTTTGCAGGTGCTGTAGAAGCTGCGGCTTCTACAGGCGGTCAACTGATGCCTCCGGTAATGGGCGCGGCAGCATTTTTAATGGCAGAATTTGTTGGTGTTCCTTACATTGAGGTTGTTAAAGCTGCCGTTATTCCGGCAATGCTGTATTACATTGGTGTTTGGCTAGGTGTTCACTATGAGGCAAAAAAATTTGGTCTTAAGGGAATTCCTCGCAATCAATTACCTAAATTCGGTAAATTGTTTGTAGAAAAAGGCCATCTAATCCTGCCTTTAGCTATTATCGTTTATCTTTTGGTATCAGGTTATACGCCAATGCGTGCTGCATTATGGGCGATTGCACTGACTTTGGTTTGTTCCTGCCTGCGTAAATCTACACGTATTACCTTGAAAGATGTTGTCATTGGTTTGATTGAAGGTTCTAAAGGTGTCCTTGGTGTTTTGATTGCCTGTGCTACGGCAGGCGTCATCATTGGCGTTGTTACTAAAACTGGCGTTGGGCTTAAATTGGCAACTGCTCTTTTAGATCTTGCGGGAGGCAACCTGCTTCCCGCAATGTTCTTCACCATGATCACCTCGTTGATTCTTGGTATGGGCGTACCGACAACGGCTAACTATGTTATAACTTCTACGATTGCTGCACCTGCTCTTGTACAGATGGGTGTTCCCGTTTTGGCAGCGCATATGTTTGCATTCTATTTTGGTATCGTTGCTGACGTAACTCCTCCTGTAGCTTTAGCTGCTTATGCCGGGGCCGGTATTTCCGGCGCAGATCCTATGAAAACAGGTTTTGCTGCCGCCAAACTTGCTATAGCGGCATTTATTGTTCCGTACATTTTTGTTTTGGCTCCTGAGCTTTTAATGATCGAAGCTACACCATATGCGATCATTTTCGCGAGTCTTACTGCTATTGTTGGAATGTGGGGTGTATCGATTGCTATGATTGGTTTTTGTCAATCTAAACTAAATTATCTGCAACAGCAGTTG
>CAYVGQ010000053.1:2966-3322 GCA_964450295.1 uncultured Phascolarctobacterium sp.
TTATTATTCTTTATCGGCGGGTTAAACATGATTATTCCGGGTGCCGTTACGGATACTATTGGCGTTGTTATTCTTGCTGTAGCTTTCTTTTGGCAGCGTACTAATAAGAATAAAGGGCCTATAGAAAAGTATAGTGAAGATTTATAAAAAATGAGAAGAGGGTGTAAACCGACCTCCAATTGTTCGACCTAAAAATCTAACAATTGGAGGTCGGTTTTTTTCTTATTTCACTCAATATTTACAATAAAAGTTTGCTAAGGCTTAATTAAATATTTGTTTTTCACTGTAATTTAATGTATAATATAACGTAGAGTAGGTGTGCGGTTAATAGATTTTATTATTAGAGGTCTAAATAC
>CAYVGQ010000053.1:3332-4951 GCA_964450295.1 uncultured Phascolarctobacterium sp.
AAATTTGGAGGTGTATTTTTTTTGAGTAAAATACAAAGTAAATTAAATATTATTCCCTTGGGCGGGTTGGGGGAGATAGGCAAGAATATGACCGTGTTTCGTTATGGCGATGACATTATTCTTGTTGATGCCGGTTTAATGTTCCCGGAGGACGACATGCTGGGCATCGATCTTGTTATTCCCGATATTACTTATTTAGTGGAGAATAAAGATAAGGTAAAAGCAATTTTCTTGACACATGGACATGAAGATCATATTGGAGCTCTGCCTTATGTCATGAAACAAATAAATGTTCCTGTTTATGGAACAGCGCTGACTTTGGGAATTTTGCAGGGCCGCTTAAAAGAAAACGGTGTCAGCGCCGAGCCTTGCCAACCAGTTAAACCCGGCGACAAAATCCAAGTCGGTTGCTTTAAAGTTGAGTTTATTCGCGTCAATCATAGTATTCCCGATGCCGTTGCTCTAGCAATTCATACCCCTCTCGGACTCATTATCCATACCGGTGACTTTAAATTTGATCAGACTCCGGTAGACGGACAGGTAACTGAATTTAATAAATTTGCTGAATTCGGCGATCGTGGCGTACTTGCCTTACTTGCAGACAGTACTAATGCCGAACGTCCCGGGTATACACAAAGCGAGAAAATTGTAGGTCAAACTTTTGATGATGAGTTCCGCTATGCTAAAAACCGTATCATTGTAGCAACTTTTTCGTCTAATGTTCACCGCATTCAACAAGTGGTTGATAGTGCTGTACGTTATAAACGTAAAGTAGCAGTTATTGGTCGCAGTATGGTAAATGTAGTTAACATTTCCATAGAGCTAGGATATCTAAAAATACCTGAAGGAGTATTAATAGATATTGATGAAAGCAATAACTATACACCTGATAAGATAGTGATAATCACAACAGGGAGCCAGGGAGAACCGATGTCTGCTTTAACCAGAATGGCTATGGCTGACCATAAAAAGGTAGATATTGTTCCCGGAGATACAGTTATTATTTCCGCAACTCCTATTCCCGGTAATGAAAAGCTGGTTTCCAGAACAATCGATCACCTATATAAGCTTGGCGCAGATGTAATTTATGAAAAAAGCAACGGCGTACACGTTTCTGGTCATGCTAGCCAAGAAGAAATAAAAATGATGCACAATCTTGTGCGCCCTAAATTTTTTATTCCTGTACACGGCGAATACCGTCACCTTATAAAACATGCCCAGCTTGCCGGTAGTTTAGGAATGCCACGAGAAAATATAGTAGTTGGCGAAAATGGTTCTATCATCGAACTGACACGCAACAGCATCGGAATCAACGGCCGTGTTCCTTCCGGCAAGGTATTAGTTGATGGTCTTGGTGTCGGTGACGTTGGTAATATAGTTTTGCGTGACCGCAGACAGTTGTCTCAGGACGGTATCATGATAGTTGTTGTAACTATCGATAAAGCTACCTGCACCGTAGTTTCCGGTCCTGATATAGTATCGCGTGGTTTTGTTTATGTTCGCGAAGCAGAAGGACTTATGGAAACAGCAAAAGAAAAAGTACAACAAGCTTTGGATAAATGTGAACAAAGCAATGTTTCGGAGTGGTCTGTTATTAAATCTACAGTACGCGATTCCTT
>CAYVGQ010000053.1:4961-7364 GCA_964450295.1 uncultured Phascolarctobacterium sp.
CGATGATTTTACCGATTATTATGGAGATTTAATGTAATAAATGGGGTGCCTAATTTGAGAAAAACCAAAGCAGGACAACAGAATAATAGTCGTTTTGAAATAAGCGGTGTTCTTTTGCTTGCCTTAGGTTGCTTTGCAGCAGCCGCTTATTTGGGCTTTCCTACAGGTGCTCTAGGCTCTTTTATAAATAAGATACTCAGCTACGCCTTGGGCAAAGGTGCGGTTTTATTTCCTTTGCTCTGCCTGGCACTTGGGTTTAGATTTTCTTTTTTCCATCGTGGGATAAGATTTTCAAAAAAAGCCTTAGCCTTGACATTGTTGCTGCTGTGCCTTTTAGGCACAGCTCATCATATTTTTGTGCCCATAGCAGGAGAAGAGCTTCTTCCTGAACAACTTCCCCATGGAGGTGGTTTAATAGGAGGGATAGTGCTGATACTACTCAGGCGGCTAACCGGTACGGCCGGGGCACTGATAATACTTATAAGCGGCATTATTTGTAGCATTCTTCTGACCGGGAAACTATCTCTAAAAACTTCGGCAGAAACGGCCAGTCGTAAGGCTAAAGGCCTTGTCAAGACAAAGGTCATTGAAGATACTCCAAGTGATTTCGAAATTGGAGCAACCGCACTAAACACAAACAATCCTTACAACAATGATGAGTTTTCAGCTTTTACTTCTGGAATTAAGAAGGATAATCAGTTTAAGCAGATTCTAAAAAAGGCTGTAGGTAGAAATACTGCCACAACTGAAAATTCTGCAGAACCATTTTTTGAAAGTGAAGAACCTTTTGCAGAAGAAGCTCCTCTTCCTGAAGGACGTGACACACTTTTTATTACAAGACCAATAATAGAATTTAATACACAGAAAAAAACTACTGTAGCAATGCCCGAGCAGGGCTTTCTTAATCCTTACAAAAATACACAGTCAGCCGGTGATATCAAAATTATTGATACGGCAGATAAAAATACTAACCTTACTAATATTAAGAATAAACCGAAAAACACAGATAATAACACCTGCGATATTAAAAAATCTGAACAAAATGCGTATTCTTTTCCGCCCTTGGAACTACTTAATCCTCCTTACGCCTCTAAAGATAGGCATACCGAGGAGGATATTCGTGAACAATGTTCTATTTTAGAACAAACATTGGAAGATTTCCGTGTCCGGGCCAGTGTTGTAGCGGTTACCAGAGGCCCTTCCGTAACAAGATTTGAACTGGAGCCAGCGCCGGGAGTAAAAGTTAGCTCTGTTGTCAATTTAGCAGATGATATTGCCCTAAAATTGGCTGCATCGGGCGTGCGTATTGAAGCGCCAATTCCCGGTAAAGCAGCCATTGGTATTGAAGTACCTAACAGAAAGAATGATCAAGTATTTTTCAGGGAAGTGGTGGACTGTGACCTTGTACGCAATAAAAATTCTAAGCTTTGTGTAGGGCTTGGTAAAGATATCAGCGGCAATATTATTACGGTTGATCTTTCTAAGATGCCGCATATGCTTGTCGCAGGCTCGACCGGTTCCGGCAAATCAGTATGTATCAATACGATTATTGCCGGCATTTTATATAAAGCTCGTCCTGATGAAGTAAAAATGATTTTAGTTGATCCTAAAGTCGTTGAACTTTCTAATTATAATGGTATTCCGCATCTTTTGACTCCTGTTGTTACGGACTCTAAAAAAGCGGCTTCTGCACTGCATTGGGCGGTAGCAGAAATGGAGCGTCGTTACAAGGCGTTTGCAGATGATCATGTCCGTGAAATCAACAGTTATAATGCGCAATCTTCTGAGAAGATGCCGTTCATAGTTATTATTATAGATGAGTTAGCCGATTTGATGATGGTTGCAAAAGTAGATGTTGAGGATGCTATTCTACGCTTGGCTCAAAAAGCACGGGCTGCAGGTATCCATCTTATTCTTGCCACGCAACGTCCTTCGGTTGATGTGATTACAGGTATTGTTAAGGCAAACATACCTTCACGTGTAGCCTTTGCTGTTTCTTCACAAACAGATTCTCGCACTATTTTAGATATGGGCGGTGCAGAAAAACTTTTAGGCAAAGGCGATATGTTGTTTTATCCTATAGGGATCAATAAACCAGTACGTGTTCAAGGAGCTTTTGTCAGCGATGACGAATTAAACAAAATCGTTGAGTTTATAAAAAAGCAGTCTATTCCCATAGAATATTCTGAAGAAGTTACCAAACAAATCTTGTCCAGCGATAATAAAAATGCTAACGGTTATGACAGTGACAATGACTTGATGGGCGACGAACTTTTTGAAGATGCTGTACGTTTGATAATGGATACCGGTCAGGCATCTTCGTCAATGTTGCAGCGTAAATTCAGAATAGGGTATACTCGTGCTGCACGTTTGGTAGATTGTATGGAAGAACTCGGTATCGTA
>CAYVGQ010000054.1:0-5508 GCA_964450295.1 uncultured Phascolarctobacterium sp.
GGCCTTTTGTGCTGATGGGCGGTATTTTTTATTTTATGTTGTACCGTCCGCAGAAAAAGGAACAGCAAAAACGTCAGAGAATGCTTGACGCTTTAAAAAAAGGTGATAAAGTAGTCACCATTGGCGGTATGTTTGGTGTAATAACTGCTATCAGCGAAAAAAAAGTTACACTTGAACTTACCGAAGGCGTAGAAATTAATTTTGCACGTTCTGCGATTAGTGCTTTTCAAGACCCCGTTAAGCAGGAAATGGCAGAAAAATAATGATGAAGAAACAATTGCGCAAGGAATTAAAATCTTTGCGCAATCAAATTTCTCCGATACAGGTTGCTTCCTGGAGCCAAAAGATATGCTCACAAATCTTGGCTACGTCGGAATATCACCAGGCTGACATCATTTTCGGATATTTAGCGTTTGGCAATGAGCCAAATATCGACAGAGTTTTAGAAAAGGCTTTGCAAGACGGCAAAATAGTTTGTGTACCTCAGATTGTCTCCAAAAATGAAATACGGGCGCTACGTTTTAGCAGTTTTTCGCAGCTGGGACTTGATCGATATGGAATTCGTAGCTTGTTGAGTGAGAGCGAGGTTATTGAACCCTCGAACATAGAGTTGGTGTTAGTGCCGGGGTTAGGCTTTGGAGAAAATGGTAGTCGTATAGGTATGGGTGCCGGCTATTATGATCGCTTTCTGGCACAGGTCAAGGCAGCAGTGTTAATGGGTGTGACTTATAATAAACTATTGCATAGTGATATACCTATGGAAAGTCACGATAAGCGTGTACAGTATCTTGTTACAGAAACAAATGTTACTCATTGCGAGCAATTTGTTTATAAAAATTTTTGAGTAACTATTCTAAAGGGGGCAACTAATTTTGAGATGGAATGAATTAGGCAAATTTCTAATTATCTCTTTGGCGATAATTGGGGGTTTCTGTGTTTATATTTCGCCTTTGGCAAATTCCATTAAACAGGGTCTTGACTTACAAGGCGGTACACATGTTGTACTTCAGGCTGTTGATACGCCTGAACTGAAAGTAGATGATGATGCAGTTAACCGTTCAGTAAAAATTATTGAACGCCGCGTCAATGAGTTGGGATTAACGGAACCTGTTATCCAACGTCAGGGAAAAGATCGCATTATTGTCGAGCTTCCGGGCGTCAAAGATCCGGAAAAAGCGATTGCGATGTTGGGGCGTACTGCCTTGCTGGAGTTTAAAGATGTCTCTGGTAAGACTGTCCTAACAGGCAAGGATTTAAAAGACGCAAAAGCTCAGATTGCTCAAGGAAATCAATCGGTTGTCGGATTGGAATTCACAGATGAAGGCGGCAAAAAATTTGCTGATTTGACGGCACGTAATATCGGCAAACCAATTGCGATAGTTTTAGATGGGGAAGTGTTGACTAACCCTGTCGTCCAAGAAGCTATTACCGGCGGGCGGGCACAGATTTCCGGTTCCCGCACTATGGAAGAAGCCGAGCATCTGGCTATTCTACTACGCAGTGGTTCTTTGCCGGTGAAGATCGAGGTTATGGAAAATCGTACTGTGGGACCAACGCTTGGGCAGGATTCTAAAGATAAGAGTATTAAAGCCTTTGGTATCGGTGTTATCGGTGTTTTTGCTTTTATAATTTTGTTCTATCGCTTATCTGGAATCGTTGCTTGTATCGCTTTATTACTATATATTATGTTGCTGCTTCTGATTATGCGTTATCTGAATGCTACACTGACTTTGCCGGGTATAGCCGGTATTATTCTTTCAATAGGTATGGCCGTAGATGCTAACGTATTAATTTTTGAACGTTTTAAAGAAGAGCTTCGTAATGGCAAAACATTGCGATCGGCTATGGATGCAGGTTTTAACCGTGCATTTGTAACTATTTTTGAGTCTAACGTAACTACTTTGATGGCGGCTGTTATACTATTCTATCTGGGTACTGGTCCTATTAAAGGTTTTGCAGTAACTTTGGCTATCGGTGTTGTTTTGAGTATGTTCAGTGCGATTACTGCAACCAAATTCCTACTGCGCTTTTTGATTAACAGTAATTTTATAAAGAATCCTGCCTTCTTTGGCGTTTCTGCTCCTAAGGAGGTGAATAAATAATGTTTTCGATCGTAAAGAATTATAAAATTTTCTTTTCCGTCACCATTATTTTCCTCTTAATAGGCATGGGGTCTATTATTATGCGTGGGTTTAACTTAGGAATCGATTTTACCGGGGGCAGTATTATTGACTTGACCTTCGAAAAATCTGTAAGCGTAGCTCAGGTACGAGACGTGTTAAAAGAACATGATATGGGGAACAGTATTATTCAGCTGGAAAACAGTGAAGGCAAGACAGAAGCTAACAGTGTTTTGATACGTACTGGTACGGTGGATGATACTGCTTTGCGTGCGACAATGAATGATTTGCAAAGCAAGCTTGGCAATTATCAAATTCAACGCGTTGAACAGGTTGGTGCTACTATCGGTTCTGAGTTGGTGGCACAGGCGGCTATCGCAATATTTCTGTCATGGATATTGATGATCGCTTATATTACTTTCCGCTTTGAATTTAAATTTGCAATAGCGGCTATCATTGCTTTGATTATCGACGTTACGGTTGTTTTGAGTTATTTCTCACTGTTCCATATGGAGTTAGATTCTTCTTTTGTCGCTGCACTTTTGACGGTTGTTGGTTATTCTGTCAACGGAACTATCGTTATTTTTGACCGCATTCGTGAAAATCTTAAAATCCACCGTCGTAGTGAAAGTTTAGGAGAAATGATAGATAACAGTATTTGGCAGTGTATGACGCGTACTGTTTATACGGTTTTAACTTCATTGTTTGCCGTTGTTTCGATTTTCCTTTTTGGCGGTGAAACTATCCATAATTTTTCGTTCGCCATGCTGGTAGGATTTACCAGCGGTGCTTATACTTCTATTTTCCTGGCGGGTTCGATGTGGCTGTTCTTGAAGAATAAAAAGTTGGGCGTTTAAACAAAAAAATCAAGCACTCTGCAAGGCTGACTTGATAAAAAAGAAGAAGATTTTGCCAATGTTAATTTAATTTGGGATTTCTAAAGCAGAACTAAACTAAAAAGGGTGACTGTTGGTAGCCGCTTAGCGGTTACCAACAGTCACCCTTTTATATTTTATAGATACTTTTATCTGAATAAGGCGAGATACCCTTGTATGAATATTACCATAACTACGAGAGGCAGTATATATGTAACATAAAAACGCATCCATTTGGGAAACTTTAAACCACTGCCGGTATCGGCTTCCTTGATAAAGTTATTCCAGCCCCAGCCGTAACGCTGTGTGCAAAATAGCAGGTATACCAAACTACCGAGGGGCAATAAGTTATTGCTGATAAAGAAATCTTCTAGGTCAAGGATACAGCTGCCGGGTCCGAGTGGTTGAATATGACTCCACAGGTTGAATCCAAGAATACAGGGCATTGACAGAAAAATAATAATGAAAATATTGATATAAATAGTTTTATTGCGGCTCCAACCCGTAAGATCACGGATGCAAGCGGTAATGTTTTCAAAAACGGCAATAACAGTGGAGTAGGAAGCAAAAATCATAAAGAGAAAGAACATTGCACCCCAGAACTGCCCCCAAGGCATGGCGTTAAAAACATGGGGCAGGGTTACAAAGAGAAGATTAGGACCACTGTCCGGTTGGACGCCAAAGCTAAAACAAGCCGGGAAAATAATCAGACCGGAGATTAAAGCTACCGCAGTATCAAGAATAGTAATGAATATTGCTTCGCCGGTAAGAGATCGTTCTTTCGCAATATAACTGCCAAAAATAGCGAGTGTGCCGATGCCAAGGCTGAGAGTAAAAAAGGCTTGTCCCATAGCGGCAAAAACTACTTCGGCAATACCTTTTTCGATAATTTTACTGAAATCGGGATACAAATAATATTTTAGTCCTACTTCTGCTCCGGGGAGAAACATGGAGTTAGCGGCCAAAACTACCATTAGCACCAACAGGCAGGCCATCATAGCTTTTGTGATTTTTTCTACTCCGGCCTGCAGCCCCAGCAGGCAAATGCCAAAACAAATCAACACGGTGAGTGCCATATTAAAAGTCATTGTTAGAGGATCATTTAAAAGTTCACCAAAAAGAGTATTTATGCCTTGAACATCCAGACCGGCAAAAGAACCTGTGAACATTTTATAAAAGTAGTACAACATCCAACCGGAGACTGTGGTATAAAACATCATCAAAATATAGTTGCCGGCAATAGCTCCGTATTTATAAAGATGCCATTTGGTACCTTTAGGTTCCAAAACGTCGAAGGAAAGTGCGGCGCTGCGGGCACTGGCGCGTCCTACTGAAAATTCTGCCACCATGATGGGTAGGCCGAGGATGAGCAGAAAAAATAAATAGATGAGTACAAAAGAAGCGCCACCGTACATACCCGCAATAAAGGGAAAGCGCCAAACATTGCCAAGGCCGATAGCACAACCGGCGGAAATAAGAATGAATCCAAGACGTGATGAAAAATTTTCGCGTTCCATAATAATAAGCGTCCTTTCGACCTGCTTTTCCGGCAGGTGATTAAATAATATTTATATAAAACAATTTTTAAAAAAATAATTTGGTTATCAACCTGTAAACTAAGTCGGTTTTTTGGGGAGATTTTTGCCGGTTACGAGTAGTGCAAGCCAAGGAAATCTTTGTGTAAATTTAGTAATAACGATGCTGGAAAGTACAGAAATGGCAACTAAAATAATATAAATAGCGAGAATACGTTTTGTTGTCATTACAATGCCGCTAATATGGCAGAATCTTTGAATTATATCCATCCAAAAAGGATGTATCAGATAAACAATGAGTGAATTAGCGGAAATCAGTTGAATAAAACGCATCAGGGGGTTTTTGAGGCTTGCTCTGTTAAAAGTAGCACAGAAAAAAAGCAATGAACCTATTGTGTAAAGAAAACCTTGCAGACTAAGTTGTTGAAAGGTATTTACAAGGCTGATTAGTGTATAATCGTAATATAGATAGTAGTAGTAATAGCTTCCGCTAAGAAAAAGCAATGTAAAAAGATAAAAGTAGGTGACTACTGTAAAATTTTTGACTATTTTTTTTATGAAGCGATCATAATATACTCCCACCAGAGCACCTAACATAAAAATAAACAAATAATGCAGAGGTAGATAGTTGAGACGATAATTGAAGAGATTTTGTAGTAGCAGGGGTAGTTCTGCACTGCTGACAGTTGGATGGCAGGTCCAATAATTAAAGGCAATCTGTAGGAAAAACAGTATGGTGAAGCAAATTTTTAGACCGCAAGATTGCATTAGGACCCAGAGACGCTGCCATAATGGAAATAAAAAATAGAACCATAGTAAAATTACCATAAAATATAGATGGTAACAGGCCAGCCCATAAAAAAGCAGAAAAAAGATATTGCCGAGCTGCCAGTTGATACATCCGGGCATCACCAGAGAAAAATAGAGAAGATAAAACATTGACCATATTAGATAAGGTAACCCGGCACCCTGCAACCT
>CAYVGQ010000054.1:5518-7320 GCA_964450295.1 uncultured Phascolarctobacterium sp.
ATAAAAGGTATGTATTCAATCTGCTGTTCTGGTTTATACTGACAAAATAGGCCATAACCGGAGATGAAAAAGAAGATTGGAACGCTGTAGCGGGAAAGTATTTCGAGTAGCATATATAGAAAACTGTTCGGTTGTGGGGCATCTAGCACAAAGGAACCGACATGGATTCCTATTACTCCAAGCATGCAGATACCGCGCAGGTCGTCAATTATTTGATTGCGTTGGGGCATGATACACTCCCTTCGGGAAAATAATTTTAATTATTTAATCTATATATTATACTCTAAGCCTGCGTCAATGGCAAAAAAGTTGCAGATAAAAAAACAGACTCCTAAGAGTCTGCTTTTCTGCAAAGAAGAAAGTACTGAGCAATATTATATTAGGGATTTACCGTTGCCCGGTAAACTTGTTTCCCGTCTTCAAAACCAACGATAACAGCACTTTTTACTGCATCGTGAGTAGAATTGATCGACGTTTTGCCGGTAACGGCGGCAAAATCTTTAGTCGCTGACAAAGCAGCGGCTACTTTAGCCGGTTCATAAACTCCTGCACGTTTGATGCTGTCTGCTAAGAGTAAAGCTCCGTCATAGCCAAGTACAGCCGGCGCGTCCGGTTTTTGTTTATAGATTTTGGTATAATTTTCGACGAAAAGCTTAGATGCCTCACCAGTAGCATCGGGACTGTAGTGATTGGTGAAGTAGGTGTTGTTAAGTGCTGCAGCTCCCGCTATTTCTGCCAGCTTGGGACTATCCCAGCCATCACCACCTACAATGGGGACGGTAATACCAAGTTCACGCGCCTGTTTGCATATTTTACCTACTTCTTCATAGTAACCGGGAACATAAATTACTTCTGGTTTTGCTGCGGAAATTTTAGTTAAAACTGCTTTAAAATCAGAATCTTTTTGTAGATATGATTCTTCAAGAACAACGGTGCCACCTTTTTCGAGATAAGCTTTTTTAAAAAATTCAGCTAAGCCTTTGGCATAGTCACTGCTATTATCAATATAGACGGCGGCCTTTTTCAGCTGCAGTTCGTTGAGCACGAAGTTTGCTCCAACGGTTCCTTGGAAAGGATCAATAAAACAGACTCTGAAAGTGTTGGGCTTTACCTGTCCTGTTTTATCATCCAATGTTACCTTGGGATTAGTGGCCCCAACGGCCAGATAAGGAATCTTGGCGGCTTCACTTACGTTCGAAGCTGCAATAGCACTGGAACTGGCGAAAAGTCCGATGACTGCCGGAGTTCTATCCTGATTTACAAGTTTGCTCATTGCATTAGCGGCCTCAGCCGGTTCAGATTTATTATCAGCAATTACCAGTTCAATTTTTTTCCCAAGCAGTCCGCCATTATCATTAAGTTGCTGTACGGCAAGTTTAACACCGTTAGTGATAGAAGTACCATAAGTGGCATTGTTGCCGGTAAGTTCAGATACCACACCAATTCGTATTGTGTCAGCTTTTTTTTCACTGTTGCCGCAGCCACCCATGAAGATTGACATGGCCAGCAAAGAAGCGCCTACGGCTAGAACCAATTTTTTCTTGGCAATTTGCATAAAAAAATCCCCCTAATAATATTATAATAGTAAAAATAACGAAGTAGGAACCGGCTTGTGAGCATTAAATAAGAAAGAAGCCAAATCCTGTGGTTTGACTTCTCGAAGCTTGATTGCTGGAGAAGCGTACTGGTAAAATAGCCTTAGTGTTCTACTTTGGCAATATTGTACTTTAACAAAAAGCAAAATGCAAGAAAAAAATAACACCATGATACAAATACTATAAAAGTGTAAAGAAAGATATGAT
>CAYVGQ010000055.1:0-7157 GCA_964450295.1 uncultured Phascolarctobacterium sp.
TACAGTCAGTTTTAATGTGGGTGGTGTGATATTGAATTGGACGATTGTTATGTATTTTATTGTTATCAATCTTACAAACCCGAAATGGTCACAGGCTGTGGGAATTGGTTTTATTGCCGGAATTACGCTGGTGCCGTCCTCGAAATCGGCGTTTCCGTTGGGAAATATTGCTAGCGAACTTTCGGGAGCAATCACTTGTTGCCTTTTAGTAAAAGCCATGTTGCACTGTGGTTTAGGTAAATGGAAGTTGCGCCCGTTGGTGACAGGTTTTTTAGCTACTATGGCTAGTGGTGGTTTGTTTACCTTTATTTTAAAGATTATTTTAGATCTACCGTTGCATGTGTGGCTGTATGCAATGCTACCGGTGGTGGCTGTTGTGGGCGCTCTGAACGGGGTCATTACTTTGTTGCTGTTTGGACCGGTGAGGAAACTGTTTTTTGTACAGGAGGATGATGACTAATGGAAAGTGTTATCAAACTGGAGAGTTTCTATTTTGCTTATAATAAATCGGGGTTAGTCCTGCAAGATATCGACTTGGAAATCAAAAAAGGCTCGTTTACGGTGATCGCCGGACCCAGCGGAGCGGGAAAAACGACTTTGTGCAAGGCAATGGCAGGTATCGTACCGTTTTATATGGGCGGACGTTACAATGGTGATGTGCAGGTATTGGGAGAAACGACTAAGGGACGTCGGGTTGCGGATATAGCGATGCGTGTGGGTCTGATGCTTGAGGATTACGAGAGTCAGTTGGTTTCGCTGACGGCGGGTGAGGAAGTGGCTTTTAGTCTGCTTAATCATGGCTTTGCGCCGGAGGAAGTGGCGGCACGTACCCGCAAGGCTTTAGAGGATGTGGGCTTGCCGGGACGCGAGGATTATCAACTGGACGAACTTTCGGGAGGTCAGCGTCAGCGTTTATTACTGGCCGCTACCCTGGCAGTGCATCCCGAGATCATTGTTCTGGACGAACCTGTTTCGGCTATGGACCCGGATGGTGCTAACTCGCTATATGAACTTTTATATGCTCTCCATCAGCGTTACGGTATGACAATAGTAGTTGTGGAGCATAGGGTAGATTATCTGTTGCCATATGTGACAGACATGATTATTTTAAAGGAGGGGCAACTTGTGACGGCTTCTGTATACGAGGAGGCGGCACGCACAATGTACGAGGACAAGGAACTTCGTCCGTTGGTGCCTACTTTATGGCAGATCAAGCTGGGGCTAGAACAACGTTTCGACTTACGGCTTGGCGATTGGCGTACAGAAGCAGAAGCGATACGAGAACTACAGGAGTTGGGCTTTGATAGGAGGGACGCATGATGCTGGAGGCTAAAGAGATTAATTTTGCATATCAGAGGGGAATCCCCGTTTTGAATGATATTACCTGCACTATCGCGGACGGCGAGTTTATAGCGCTTTTAGGGCACAATGGCAGCGGCAAAACGACGCTGAGTCGTTTGTTCATGGCGTTGCTGCATCCGCGCAGTGGTCAGGTGCTGGTAGACGGTGCAGATATCATCAACTATGAGCCTGCAGATTTAGCGGACAAGATAGGGTATGTGTTTCAAAACCCCGATTTGCAGATTCTGGAGGATACAGTATTCGATGAGGTTGCTTATGGCCCGAAGGCGAAAAAGTTGACGTCGGAAACGATAAAAAAACAGGTTGAGGCAGCTCTGGTTGCGACAGGACTAAGCGAGTTGACGGATGCTTATCCGCGCCTGCTGTCCTTTGGGCAGAAGCGACGCTTAGGAGTGGCTTCTGCGCTGGCGCTGAACCCGCGCACTTTGATTTTGGACGAGATTACCAATGGTCAGGATGCGATTGAAAAAGAACGGATGATGCGTTATTTATTGACGTTGAACGAAGAAAAGGGCATCACGATTATTCTGATTTCACACGATATGGATGTGGTGCGCCGCTATGCCAAACGAGCTATTGTTTTGAAGGACGGTTATCTGGTTTACGACGGTACGCCGACGGAACTTTTCAACGGCATGCATGCTGTGGAGGAATGGGGTTTACGCCGACCAACGGCAGCAGCTTTGTCAAGTCAGTTTGGTTTTACGGCGGCGACTCCGGAAGAATTTTGTAGCAAGTTGCGCCGGAAAGGAGCTGAAGAATGATGCGAGTCAGTGCTTTTACACAAATTATAGTGACGATAGCGGTGACGGCGTGGGTTTTTATCCTGCCCGTTAAGGCTGTAGCGACCATTCTTGTGCTGGAACTGGCACTTTTATTATCAATCAAACGCGACCGCATGACGATGGCCGCAATTGGAGGGCTGGCTGTTTTCACAGGGATGATGATTTTGTTTCAGCTACTCTTCGGCTCGCCGTTGGAGATATCGCTGATCGGTGGTCTGCGGATGCTGGTGATGACGATGGCCTTTTTGTGCATGTTAGCGGCGACGCGTATTCAAGATATTGCTCAGACCCTAGTGGATAGATTTCATTTGCCCTGTGAGTATGCTTTTATGCTGACAACGGCATTGCGTTTTGTGCCAAATTTTTTAGCCGATAGTGAGATCACGCTGGATGCCCAGTCCTGCCGAGGTTATTCCAATCGGGGTAACTGCGTCAAACGGTTATTGTCTTATGTGGTGGTCATTAGACCTTTGGTTATGAGGGCGGTAGCCAAGTCCGAGACTTTGGCACTGAGTATGGAGCTGAAGGGTTTTGGCAGCAATACCTATAAAAATATGCCGCGGCAGTCGTTGAGTATCGCCGATTATATAGTTTTGGGATTGGTTGTTTTGCTTAGTACTTATCCCTTTTGGAAAAAAATATTTGTCAGTGTTTAAAAGAAAAGTTTATAATTTCTCATAAAATTTTTACGCACATTAATTGCAAATTTGTAGTAATAAATTTGCTTGAAGTTTCGTAAAGAAAGCAAAAACTCCTCTGCGCTTAAGATGATATGTACCCAAAATTATGGATAGATATCAAAAAGTAGAGGAGTTTTTTAAGAGAGAGCGCTTGTTGAAGCGCATTTGTCTAGATAAAAGTTTAAAAATAGTTGTGCTGTCGGTGAAAGAAACTTTTTTTTAGACCAGAACAGTGTCTGTTCAAAATAAAGTTCTTTGTCCTCTAGTTTTTGCACCCTCATACCGGGAGGCAGGTCTTCTTTGCTGCCGGCAGATACAACGGCAACGCCACGACCATCGGCGGCAAAGTCCATTGCAGCCATATTGCTGGTAGCTATAAAACGAATTTTGGGGTTGAAGTTGTATTTGCGGCAGGCTTTGCGCAGGAGGCTGTAACAGCCGAAGTTGCAGCAGATTGATAGGTCCTGTAACTGGGCGGGCGTTAGTGGCAACTGGGGCTGCCATTCACAATTGCCGGCAGTGTAGACGGCGTAAAAGTATTCTTTCCGTGAGTTATGTGCGTTGAAAAGTTGAGGCACCGGCAGGGGCGCATTGGCAAAGGCAAAATCGCTGCGACCTTCATTGATATGGCTGATTTGTGAGCTGACTGCTTCTTCACGGAATTGGTAGCAGATATCGGGATAAAGTGCGGCAAAAGGTCGCAAATAAGCGGCGAGAAAAAAAGTGCTTTTTGCAGGTGAAACGCTGAAGTGCAGAGTGCCGGCGGCTTTTTTATTGAAGCTTTGCATATCCAGCAATAAATTCTCTTCAGTGCGGCAAATTTGGCGAGCCTTGTCAAGAAAGGTGGTTCCAGCTTCGGTCAAGAGCAACTGGCGTTTACCGCGCGCCGTTTTTATGAGTGGGGTGCCGTAATACTGTTCTAAAGTTTTAATCTGGGCGCTGAGAGCGGGCTGAGCAAGCGACAATTTTTTGGCGGCCTTTGTTAGATTGCCTGTTTCGGCGACGGTGATGAAATTGCGGTAAAATTCAAAGTCCATATTTTACTCCCTAAATATAAAATTTTCTTATTATATTAACAAATAAATAGTATTTTACTTTTTTATGCCCTTATTCTACAATAAAAACAGTTTGCAAACAAGAGGGAGATGTTTTTATGTACGGTAGCAAACGCAAACGAAGGCTACAAAGTATAGCAGTATTGTTGGGGCCGGTGAGTTTTGTGATGACGATAGTTTTGCTGGAATGGTTTTTCGGTTTTAAGCAAGCGGCGGCGTTGGGAACAACGGTATGGATGGGGCTGTGGTGGATTTTACGTCCGGTTAATATTTCTGTAACGGCTTTTGTCCCGATTGCTGTTAATGCGTTGTTTGATCTAGTGCCGATGCAGGAAGTTATCAATCAGTATTTTTCAGAGATCATCGTGCTGCTGTTCGGAGCCGACTTAGTATGTCTTACTTGGGCGACGACGGGTTTGGATAAAAGATTGGCGATTAAGACGTTATGCTATATAGGCACGTCGATGAAGCAACAGATAGCTGTGTGGCTCATCGTGTCCACGATTTTGTCAATTTTTTTGCCTAATGTGGTGGTCTGTACAATTATGGTGCCGGTAGCTATTTCGATGTTAGAGTTTTTGGGCGAGGGGAACATTCGTAACAGTAAGTTGGCGGTGCCAATTCTATTGGCAATTATATGGGGTGCCGGTATAGGCGGCTTTGGTTCGCCGTTGGGCGGCGCGGCCAATCTAGTAGCAATCAGCTATCTAGAGAAACTAACGGGGCAGGAGTTTATGTATATTGATTGGGTGGTACGCTTTTTACCGCTTCTGCTACTGGTACTGCTGCTTAATCTGTTCGTTCTCTTTCATCTGCCGCTACCGATTCAACGATTGGCCGGCAGTAAAGAATATTTTAGCGAGATGTACGAGCGGTTGGGGAAAATACGCCTAGGCGAAAAAATCAGCTTAGTACTTTTTGTGTCGGCAACATTACTAGCATTTATGCGGCCGTTGTTTGCTGAATGGTTGCCGGCATTGAAACCGGCATATGTGTTTTTGATTCTTGGATTGCTGGCTTTTACTTTTGAAGACGAGGACGGCAAGGCGCTTTTGACCTGGGAATTTGCGGAAAAGGGCGTGATGTGGGGCATGCTGTTTTTGTTTGCCGGTGGTTTGGCACTGGGTAGTTTGGTAACAAAGACTGGTGCGACTTTAAAAATGGCTGAGGCGATTACCTTGCTGCCTCTAACAGGAGGTCTGGAAACAGTTTTTATGTTCACGGTATTCTCTACAGTGCTGACCGAAATCTCCAGCAATACGGCTGCTGCCGCCATTGCGGTACCTGTCGTGCAGAGCATCGCGCAGGCGTTGGGCTTGAACCCGATTCCGTATCTGTTTGTGGCAATTGTGGCTTTTAACAGCGCTTATGTGTTGCCGGTATCGATTCGCGCCATTCCTGTCAGCTATGGATTAGACCCATCCGAACTGTTTAAGAATGGGTTGCGGCTATCTTTGTGCAGCGTTTTGATGATTACCGTCGTCGGCTATATTTTTATAAAATACTGGCCGCTATTTTCTACGATTTGAACAAAAAGGCTAGTCCCCTGTGACTTTCCGCAATAGCAATAAAAAAGCCTGCACAAGTAATGGCAGGCTTTTTTGTGATTAAGAAAAGTTTAGATATTTTATTTACCGGGATCAGTTGCTATTGCGGCAATCCCCACGATAGTAGTCACCACGTTTTTCGCCTTTGTGAAGGGGTGTTTTATGGTGTCCGTCGTAATCATGGCCGTGGCCTCGATGAGAACTGCGGAAATGCTCGCGCGCAGCTTCTTTTTCGCTTTCACTCATGCTGTCCCATTTGGCGCGGGCTTTTTCACGAGTTTGTTGGCGCTCTTCGGGAGTCATTTTACGCCATTCTTCGCGCTTGGCTTCGCGCTGCTCAAAGCGAGCTTTTTCTTCCGGAGTCATATTTTTCATGCGTTCCTCGCACCATTTAGCGCGGGCTTTTTGGCGCTGCTCCGGTGTCATTTGTTCCCATTCGGCACGTTTTGCTTCACGTTCTTTGATTTGTGCCTCGGTTAGTTGCGAATTGATGCGTCTTGGACCGCCACCGCGCTTCTCATGCTCCATTCGGTAGGGGCGAGTTGGGAAAGCAGCATTTTCATCTTGATGCAGAATTGCATTAGTGCGTTCGCGCATACTTGGTTTTTGTGCAGTATGCTCGGCTGCAAAAGCTGCGGAAACGCATAATGAGGTTAAAATGCCGGCTACGACGAAAGATTTTTTCCAGGAAGTTTTTATCATAATAACAGCTCCTTTTAGGTGTAGTTTTAGGTTTTCTTGACCTTGTAAGCCTATTATAAAGTAAGTTTATGACGAAATTATGACAAATTACAAACTTTTTTGAGACTTTTTATTTTTTAAAAACAGTAGTCGTAAAAGAAAAAAATGACAACAGACAGAAAACTTTCTATTTAACGGAAGATTTTTTGAATAAATATTTTTGTGATATATTTCTGATAATATTGCTAGTAACGAACTCAGACCAGTATAATATAAGTAAGTATTTGCGGCGTAGTTATATATTATGCATTTGCCTAACAATAAAATGCAGGTTTAATAAAAAATAAAAATTTAGGAGAGGTAGAGCATGAATAAAATTCTGATCGCTGATGATAATCAGCAGATAACTTCGATTTTAGCAAATTATGCCCGTAAAGAAGGCTTTGACCCTGTGGTTGCGTTAGACGGAGAAGAAACTCTGGCATTGTTCGATCAGCATGAAAAAGAACTGGACATCGTGCTTTTGGATGTGATGATGCCTAAGCTGGACGGGTTTGAGGTTTGTCGCAAGTTACGTAGTCGCTCGATGGTGCCAATTATTATGGTGACGGCGCGCGGTGAGGACTTTGAACGGATTATGGGACTGGATATCGGTGCCGACGACTATATTTTGAAGCCGTTTTCAGCGGGCGAGGTGATGGCGAGGGTTCGAGCGATTCTACGTCGAGTGCAGATGCGCGAAATGGAGCAGCAGAATATTTTTAGCGTGGGGAGCCTGCTCATCGACTTGGATAAATACCTGGTAACTATAGGTGGGTCAGATGTAGCACTGACAAAAAAAGAAGTGGAGTTGTTATGGACGCTGGCAAAAAACAGCAGCAAAGTTTTCTCACGTGAAAATCTGCTGGACAGTATCTGGGGTTACGATTATTTTGGCGACAATAGGACTGTTGATTCACATATCAAACGCTTGCGAGCTAAGCTGGATAAGTTTGAGCACGAAGAGTGGGAAATCAAAACTATTTGGGGCGTTGGCTATCGTTTTGA
>CAYVGQ010000056.1:0-748 GCA_964450295.1 uncultured Phascolarctobacterium sp.
TTGGTGACAGTACCGGCATGTACGAACCAATTCATGGAAGCGCTCCTGATATCGCCGGACAGGGGGTGGCAAATCCCTTAGGAACGATTTATTCGGTTGCAATGATGTTGCGTTATTCTTTGAAGCAGGATACTGCCGCAGCGGCGATTGAAGATGCTGTCGACAAAGTGCTAGAAAAAGGATACCGTACACCAGATCTTTGCGGAGCGGGACTCACAAAAGTTTCAACGTCACAGATGGGTCAACTGATTGCGGCAGAATTGGCAAGATAAATTTTAATGGTTGGAAGGAAGTGAGTTTATGCAGATGACCGGTGCGGAAGTAATGGTCAAATGTTTGGCGGAGCAAGGAGTCAAAACGGTTTTTGGTTATCCAGGAGGGGCGATTCTTCCTTTTTATGACGCACTGTGCGGATCATCGGTCCGACATCTCCTGACAGCACATGAACAGGGGGCGGCTCATGCTGCTGATGGTTATGCCAGGGCCTGTGGTCAGGTCGGCGTCTGTGTGGCTACTTCCGGCCCCGGGGCAACTAATTTGGTAACGGGGCTTGCCAATGCGTTTTTGGATTCTATTCCTGTTGTCGCTCTGACTGGTCAGGTGCCAACGGCAATGATCGGGCGGGATGCTTTTCAAGAAGTTGATATTACAGGCATAACAATGCCGATAACGAAACATAATTTTCTTGTTAAACGACCGGAGCATTTAGTACAGACATTGAGACTGGCTTTTCAAATGGCCCAAACCG
>CAYVGQ010000056.1:758-4575 GCA_964450295.1 uncultured Phascolarctobacterium sp.
TCCCGGTCCGGTTTTGGTTGACGTACCGCGAGATGTTCAAACTGCGATAATTGATTATGAAGTAGGCAATCTTGCACCTTTGCCCAAAGAACTTCCGGAAGCAGAGAGAATTGCAGAAGCAGTAGCGGCTATCAACAAAGCACAGCGCCCGGTAATGCTTGTTGGCGGTGGTGTTATCAATGCTGATGCGGAATATGACGCAATGCATCTGTGCGAAAAATTGCGGATACCTGTAGTTAGCACTTTAATGGGACTTGGCGCTATCAGTGCTTACAGAAGTCTATTTTTAGGTATGACCGGTTTGCATGGACATGAACGTGCAAATAATGCTGTAAAAGAAGCTGATTTAATTTTGGCGGTAGGGAGTCGTTTTAATGATCGTGTTACAGGGGAACGGAGTCATTATAGCGTGAATAAAACCATTATCCATTTGGATATTGATCCGGCAGAGCTTGATAAAAATATTTATTCAAGTATCGGTATTGCCGGTGATATGAATACGACTCTGCAAATGCTGGAAACAAGCAGTATCAAGCATGATCTTCATGAATGGTGGCAACTAATTGAGAGTTGGCCGAGTATGGACGAAGATTTCGGGGGGGAAGATGCACCAAGTTTTTTTAAAGCGTTGAACCCTGTTATCAAAGATAAAGACTATATTATCACTACTGATGTAGGACAACATCAGATGTGGGCGGCACAGCATTTGAAGATACAGTTTGCACGTCAATGGCTGTCATCAGGTGGCCTTGGGACTATGGGTTTTGGCTTGCCCGCTGCTATGGGGGCACAGTTGGCCAGACCTAAAAGCCGTGTCATCAGCATCAGTGGTGACGGCGGATTTAAAATGACAGGATCAGAGCTGTTCACTATTGCCAGTTATAAGTTGCCGATAACGGCCATCGTTTTTAACAATAGTGGGTTAGGAATGATACGTCAGCTGCAGACGGTACAATTCAACAAACGGTTTACTTCTTGTGAGATGCCCGGTTATGTTGATTTTGTAAAATACGGCGAAGCATTTGGCGTAGCCGGAGAACATGTCACAACTCCGGAAGAATTGGCGGCAGCTGTTACAAGAGCGATGGCACTGGATGTGCCCTATATTATCGAAGTTACTTTAAATCCTAAAAACATGGTGCAGCCGATGGTTGTCCCAGGTAGCGGAATTGGTGATTTTGTAAAATTTAATGAACAATAACAACAACCGGTATTATGAGGACTGTCTGCAAAGACTATTTTCCCTAAATAAAATTTGCAGACAGAAACAATATTTTTGCTGTACAATTAGAAGTAAGCACTAATTGCAGTTGAGAAATTGCTGTTTAGCGACGATGTTTACCATATGCAATAAAGTGAACTTATAAATAGTGCGGAATATTTAAAGCTTGTATTAGGGTCAAGGAACTTAAAAGTGAGATTATGAATGTTGAACAAGGGCAATTTATTATGTTGCCGATTATCAACAAAATATTGAAAATTTTAACTGCAGCCGGTTTTGAAGCTTATATTGTGGGTGGAGCTGTAAGGGATTTATTGTTAGGTTGTTTTCCAAAAGATTTTGATGTTACCACTTCTGCACCACCTGATGCGGTTATTAAAATTATGGAGGCGGCCGGTTTTAGGGTTATTGGCGAAATTGGACATAATTTTGGCGTCGTAGTCGTTTATAAAGACGGTCAAAGTGTTGAAGTAGCGACTTTTCGTGGTGAAACATATGGAAATGATGCTCATAAGCCGGAACATATTTGGTATTGTCGCGACTTGCGTGAAGATTTAGGAAGACGTGATTTCACTGTTAACGCTATGGCTTTAGACGAGAAAGGAAAGCTTTATGATTATTACGGCGGACTACAGGATCTTAGTGATAAAATTTTAAGGACAGTAGGTCAAGCCGAAAGCCGGTATAGGGAAGATGCGCTGAGAATGTATAGAGCCTGTCGTTTTGTTGGACAGCTGGGGTTTAAATATGTGCAGGATAGCGGGAAGGGACCTGCTTTTGGTGAAGTTGGGACCCCGTATTATCTGCTTCATAATTATTTTTTCCCGGTTGAACACAGTGCCGGCCTGTCATTGGAACGTGTTCGCGCAGAGTTGGATAAGCTGTTGCTCAGCAAATTTGCCGGAAAAGGTCTGATGTTGCTCTTGGCTACCGGGCTGGCATCGGCCTCGTGTCGCGTACGCACGCACGGCATTAAGAAAGATGTCGCTATTTTACCGGAGCTTGCACATTTGGAGGGCTTAAGGCAAAATCCGCATTTTCATTGTTTTAATGTTTGGGAGCATACTTTGGCTGCGATTGATAACAGTCCGCGTCAGCTGGCTATTCGTTGGGCATTGTTATTGCATGATGTGGGCAAAGGCTTGCCGGGGATTCGAGCAATAAACAAAGAAGGACAGCCCAGTGATCATGGACATGAAGCAGCAAGCGCAGTTATGGCTGAAAAAATTTTAAAACGCCTTGGTTATCCTCGCACTTTTGTTAAGCGCGTTGTTTGGCTTATAGCAAGGCATATGCGCTTCGCCCCGATGCTTATTACAGGGGAAAAAACTATGCTGCGCTGGTTACGCAATGAAGCTGTCAGCGGTGTTTTTAAAAATAGCAGTGAAATGTCGGAGGCATTTGAAGAGCTGGTAGCAGTCTTTTTAGCAGATATGGGTGCTACTCACGCGGGCTTAAATACTGAGCTTATGGCGAAAGGAAAAGCTTTAGGTGACGATATTTTGGGATTAGTACGCAATAAAATGCCGGTACATACTAAAGATTTAGCAATCACAGGAACTGAAGTTTTAGAATTTTTGCCTGATAAAAAAATGATTGAACCGGCTATGAAACATTTATTGCAGAGAGTGCAAAATAGCAATCTTGCTAACGAAAAGGACGCTTTAAGTCAAGCTGTAATAGGTTGGCAGAAAAGACAGTAAAAAATCCAGCGTCGTTTGACGCTGGATTTTTATTGTAATTTGTTGATTATTTAGCAGTTTTGAGTTCGGTCCAGTAGCGGTCATACATTGGCAGTGCTGCACCGATATCGATAAGCCACTCGCCTTTGTCGATATTATCAAGACCAACTTTGAGCATCAGGTCATTCTTGAATTCTTCGCTGTGAAATTCCGTAGCCTTCTCATTAGGGTCATTATAGCCGATGTATTCGTAGTTTTTAGCACTAACCTTAGGTTCATAAATAAAGTTAATGAACTTTTCAGCTAAGACCTTGTTTTTTGCACCTTTGGGAATAGCAAAGGTATCGGCCCATATGGTTGCGCCTTCTTTGGGAATAACAAAACCGATATTCTTATTTTCCTTAAAAGTATAGGAAGCATCTCCTGACCACATTGTACCGATCCAAGCTTCTTCAGCAATAAATTTCTGCTTAATAGTATCAGTATCAAAAGCCAAGACGTTTGGTGCCAGAGACTTTAGGTCATTAAACGCCTTATTGACCTGGACAGAATCAGTGGCGTTATTGGAATAACCGTTCTTTTTGAGTGCCATGCCAAGAACTTCACGGTTATCGTTCAGCAATATTACACGTCCCTTGTATTCCTGATTCCATAAATCATTCCAAGAAGTTGGTGTTTCTTTAAGAAAATTTTTGTTGTAAACGATACCGGTAATGCCCCAGGTATAAACAACGGAATGTTTGCCGCTTGGGTCATAGACAGGAGCTTTTAAACTGCTGACGATATTTTTAGAATTGGGGATATTGTTCAAATCAAGTTCTTCCAAAAGATTGAGCTTTAACATAGTTGCTACCATATAGTCGGAAGGCTGGATAAGATCGTACTGGGCGCCACCTGCTTGAATTTTTGCAAG
>CAYVGQ010000056.1:4592-7150 GCA_964450295.1 uncultured Phascolarctobacterium sp.
TTCATTGTTAGCAAAAACGTCGTAATTTACTTTACAGTTATTTTGCTTTTCAAATTCGGCAATGACCTCTGGATCGAAGTTATCTGCCCAGCTGAACAGATTCAGGACTTGTTTTTCACCGTTTGCCGGGGCATTGCCTTTTTGGGGAGAGTCACCGCCGCAGCCTGCTAAAGCCAGTGTTAAAACAGCGATGAGAAAAACAAAAAGTTTTTTCATTGTCGGATCATCCTTTCATTATATAAATTTACTTGTTTTTTATATTGTATCACAGTACACTGTGATATTAATCAGAATTTTTATCAGAGGAGTGGTGAGGCTGCAAAATTTGTGCTATTACTACCAGAGTTATCGTTGCGAACATCAAAAGCGTTGATAATGCGTTGATTTCCGGAGAAATGCCACGTTTGACCATCGCATAAATGTAGAGCGGCAAGGTAGTTGAGTTAGGTCCAGCGACAAAGAAACTGATAATAAAATCGTCGATAGACAAAGTAAAAGCGATTAGAGCACCGGCTACAATGCCTGGTAATGCCAGCGGCAGAGTTACATAACGGAAGGTTTGCCATGGCGTAGCATACAGATCCATGGCGGCTTGTTCCAGATCGTGACGCATACCCTCCAGTCTGGAGTTGACAGTTATGACAACGAAGGAAACGCAAAAGGTGATATGTGCCAGAATAAGAGTTGTTTTACCCAGAGGGAGTTGTGCCTGTGCAAATAAAACCAACAGGGACAGACCCATAACTATTTCTGGTATCAGTATCGGCAGATATAAAAGGCTGTTGATTACTGGTTTATATTTATACTGATAACGGTTAAGGGCTATTGCGGTAATTGTACCCAGAGTGGTAGATATCAGCGTGGAAATAACGGCTATAAACAAACTATTTGTTAGAGCTTCCAAAACACGGCGATTTTTAAACAGCGCCTCATACCAATTAAAGGTAAAACCAGTCCAGACAGCGTTGATACGCGATTCGTTGAAAGAATACATGGCCAGAATCAAAAGCGGAAGATACAAAAACGCAAGAATTACCAGAGAATAGGCTAACATCAGACGACTACGCCACGTCTTTTGCATCATCGTTGCCTCCTTCCTGAGACTGCAGAGCTTTATAGTACAAAATTATAAGTACTAAACTGAGCACGGCTAGGACAATGGAAAGAGCGGAACCAAAAGGCCAATCACGCGCCGAGAGAAATTGATTTTGGATCAAGTTGCCGATAAGAGCTGATTTTGCTCCGCCCATAACGTCAGGCACGACAAACATGCCCAAAGATGAAATAAAAACGAGAATAGTACCGGCAGCGATGCCGGGCATTGTCAGCGGTAATGTTACTTTACGAAAGGCAGTCCAAGGTTTCGCACCCAAATCAGATGCTGCTTCAAGAAGACGTGTATCAAGCTGTTCGAGGGAAACATATATAGGCAGTACCATAAAAGGTAGCAGAGCATATACCATACCTAACATTACAGCCATATCGTTATAAAGCATTTGTAACGGTTGTTCTATCAAGCCAAGATTTAAAAGAATTGTATTAACTACGCCTTGTGAACGAAGAATGATGACCCAAGCATAGGAGCGGATCAGAAAATTGATCCAGAAAGGGATCATAACGAGAATCAGTCCCGGCTGTTGCCATTTTTTTGGCAACTTTGCGATAGTATATGCCAGTGGATAACCCATTAGAATGGTAATTATCGTAGTTATTATGGCCACACCAAGTGTATCGGCAAAGATTTTTAGATACAAAGGTTCCAGAAAGCGCAGATAGTTATCAATAGTAAAAGAAAAAATAATTTGTCCGTAAGGGGTACGTCCGGCAAAGGACACTGCAATGACAATCAGCAACGGCATGACGAAAAAGATGCTGAGCCAGAGCAGAGCCGGCGCTACCAGCAATTTACCGTTTTTCATCATCGCTCTACTTTCACCTCATCTCTTTCGTACCACCAGATACCAACACGTTCGTCAGGAGTCCAACGTTTAACGTCGTCAAAGTACTGATAGGCAACGACTATCTGGTTGGAGTTATCAAGACGTACGAAGACTTTATCGATGGTGCCGTAAAAAACAACGTCGACTACGGTGCCGTAAAAAACAGGTTCCGGATGAATGGTAGCTTTGTCTTCATCTTCATTCTCTGTGCAGAGGTTTATTTTTTCGGGACGCAGAGCTAATGTTTGGGTCGTTGTTTCAAAGAAATTACTTTCACCAATAAATTTAGCGACAAATTTTGTCTTGGGATAGTGATAAATATTATCAGGATTATCATCCTGTTCAATGACCCCTTTGTTCATAACTACGATGCGGTCAGACATAGTAAGGGCTTCTTCTTGGTCGTGTGTAACGTAAATAAAAGTCAGACCCAGGCCGCGCTGCAGATTTTTTAATTCCAGCTGTAGTGTTTTGCGCAGTTGATAGTCTAAAGCACCCAAAGGTTCATCTAATAGCAGCACCTTAGGATTGTTTACTAGAGCACGGGCAATGGCGACACGCTGTTGTTGCCCACCGGACATCTGATGCGGCCGACGGTTACGAAATTCTTCAAGCTGT
>CAYVGQ010000057.1:0-7097 GCA_964450295.1 uncultured Phascolarctobacterium sp.
AAAATTAAATCACTGCCGCCACCATGGAAATCGAATGTCTTTCCCAAGTATTTCATGCTCATAGTAGAACATTCGATATGCCAACCCGGACGTCCCTCGCCCCAAGGGCTAGGCCAGGAAGGTTCACCAGGTTTTGCTGATTTCCACAGAGCAAAATCCATAGGATTTTCTTTTTTATCATTAATATCTACGCGGGCACCAGCCACCATATCTTCAAGATTGCGTCCAGAAAGTTCACCGTAATGTTCAAATTTCTCAACGCTATAATAAACGTCACCATTCATCTCATATGCATAACCGCGGTCAAGCAAACTCTGTACTGTGGCAATAATATCTTCCATATGTTCGGAAACACGAGGATAAACATGAGCCCGGCGCACATTAAGTTTATCCATTACTTCAAAATAGGCGTCTATATAACGTCCGCAGATATCGCTCCATAATACGCCTTCTTTGTTAGCTGCCCTAATAATTTTATCATCAATATCAGTAAAATTCTGCACATGTAGCACATCATAGCCTTCGTGTTCCAAAAAGCGGCGAATGACATCCCATGTAACAAATGGACGGGCATTGCCGATATGCGGGTGATTATAAGGCGTAACTCCGCAAACATAAATATTGGCTTTACCTGGATGTACAGGCACAAATTCTTCTTTCTGTTTGGTCAAAGTATTATAAACTTTAATCGTCATTATAAATTCTCCTTTATAGAGTTATCCCTGCTTTAGCAAGGCTTGTTCTAATACGCGCTTCAGTTCGTTCCAAACCAAGTAACGGCACCATTTCGGCTAACTCCGGTCCATGCTGATTACCGGTAAGGGCAACACGGATTGGCATAAAAACAGCTTTACCGTTCAATTTAGTTGTTTTCTGAATTGCTTTAAATGCGGCTTTAACGGAAACGCCATCCAACACCTCAAGTTTGGGCAGTTCTTCAAACAGCATTTGCATTACCATTGGTACAGAATCTTCTTGCAATACTGCTACAGCGTCTTCATTTTCAAACTCAAACTCATCACTGAAATACATAGCAACGCATTCAGGAATCTGAGCCGCATAAGCCACATGTTCTTTAGCCGTGGCAACGACACTTTTCATCCAGGCCAGTTTTTTGCCACTTTCAGTACCATCCATATAACCTGAGGCAATCATATGTGGTTTGGCCACTTCAAAAAAAGTCTCCGCATCAAGTTGACGCATGTAGTGCTGATTAATCCAATTTAATTTATCAATTTCAAAAACAGCAGGATTTTTGGCTACATGTTCCATCGAAAATTCTTGAATCAATTCATCTATAGTGAATATTTCCTGTTCACCACTCGGAGACCACCCCAACAATGCCAAGAAATTGTCAATGCCTGCAGGAAGATATCCCAGTTGACGGTATTGGTCCACAGAAGTTGCACCATGACGTTTAGACATTTTGGTGCGATCTTTACCTAAAATGAGTGAAATATGCCCAAATACAGGTTTTTCAAAACCCAGAGCATCATAAATAAGACACTGACGCGGAGTATTAGATAAATGTTCTTCAGCACGGATAACATGCGAAATTTTCATCAATGCGTCATCAATAACTACCGCATAATTATATGTAGGAATACCGTCAGATTTTACAATAACAAAATCTCCGATGCCGTTAGAATCAAAAACAACATCACCACGCACCATATCGCGTACAAGAACCTGTTGATCAGCAGGGACTCTAAAGCGCACTGTCGGTTTACGCCCTGCCGCTTTATGCGCAGCAATTTGTTCAGCTGTTAGCTTGCGACATTTTCCCATATAACGTGGCATCTGTCCTTTAGCTGACAAGGCCTGACGTTCCGCTTCCAGTTCTTCGTCAGTACAGTAACAATAATAAGCTTTGCCTTCCGCCAACAACCTATCGGTATACTTTTTATAAATTCCTAAGCGCTCAGTTTGGCGATACGGTCCATACTCACCGCCAACGTCAACACCTTCATCCCAATTCAGTCCCAACCATTTCAATGCTGCCTTGATATTTTCTTCCGACTCGCGGCTGGAACGTTCAAGGTCAGTATCCTCGATGCGCAATACGAGTTTGCCACCCAGTTTACGAGCAAATAGCCAGTTAAACAATGCACTGCGAGCGCCGCCGATATGGAACGGTCCGGTCGGACTCGGTGCAAATCTTACTCTGATTTCATTAGACATTCGAATAATCCCTCCAAAATACTTATCTTGTATATTATAGCACAAGGATAGATTTGTGTACTAAAACTCATGTTTGATCAAGTACTAAAAATATTCTAAAGTTAATTATAACATCAATTTTTAATTATACTGACAACGGCTTCAGAAGCCATACCCTCTCCTCGACCGACAAATCCCAGTCTTTCGGTAGTAGTGGCTTTTACATTAACTGCCGTTATGTCCACCTGCATTGCCCGGGCAATACTATCTGCCATCTGCGGTATATATGTAGCCAGCTTAGGTTTTTGTGCCATAATCGTAACATCAGCATTGTTTACACGCCAACCTTCCTTGTGTAATAACTCTATCACACAGCACAATAACTTCATGCTATCCGCATCTTTAAATTTCATATCTGTATCTGGGAAATGTTTACCTATATCGCCCATACCGGCAGCACCCAATAAAGCATCCATCAACGCATGCACTGCTACATCAGCATCAGAATAACCTAAAAGGCCAAATTCGCAAGGAATATCTACACCACACAAAATAAGCCTGCGATCAACTGCCAACTGATGTACATCAAAACCACTGCCGACTCTAAACTGAACTCGACAGATATTTTTTTCGTTCATAGTCAATCCTCTGCTTTTACATAAATTTTTTGCCAGAAGCAAATCCTCCGGCGTCGTTATCTTAATATTTTCATAACTGCCTTCAGCAACTACAACCGGTATTCCAAGCATTTCCACTAAAGAAGCATCGTCTGTCACATTTTTCGGTTTTTTCTTAAGCTCCGCATAAGCACGTTTCAAAACACCAATCTCAAAAATTTGTGGGGTTTGAACTGCCTGCAAAGAACTTCGCACAGGTGTCGCAATCACCTTCAGGTTATTATCGACTATCTTAATCGTATCTTTTACCGGTACAGCGGCGATAGCTGCTCCATGTTGCTTTGCAGCACGGAGCACTCTTTTGAAAACATCTGCACCGGCAAAAGGCCTTGCACCGTCATGCACAGCTATATAACCTGCATTTTCTTCAATAATAGCCAATGCGTTGGCAACCGAATCTTGTCTTTCTTTCCCACCGGCAACAACACAAAAAGGCAAATCAGGATAGTACTCCTGTTGATATTCGAGCAGCAGGACTTCAGCTTCTTCTACCTCCTGCGCTCGGACGACAGCAATAACTCTGCTTACACAATCCGTGGTTGCCAGCATCCTAAAACACTGTACCAGTAAAGGCACTCCGCCGACTTGAGCAAACGCTTTATTTTTACCCAACCCTAAACGACTTCCCAGTCCTGCTGCAGGGACTATTGTGATAATTTTTTCCATAAATTACCCCACTTATTTGATTTTAGCAAAAATCATTCTGCCGGCTGATGTTTGCAGCACTGAAGTAACAACAACAGCTGCATTCTCCCCAACCATTTTTTTACCGCCTTCAACAACTATCATGGTTCCATCCTGCAAATAGGCAACGCCCTGATTGTTCTCCTTGCCATCTTTAACGATAAAAATATTCATCTCTTCACCCGGCAAAACTACCGGTTTAATGGCATTGGCCAAATCATTGATGTTTAGAACCTTGACACCCTGAATCTCGGCAACTTTATTAAGATTAAAATCATTGGTAATAATTACCGCTTCACTCTGTTTAGCCAGCTTGAGTAACTTAGTATCCACTTCATTCAATTCTTCAAAATCAATATCTTCAATTATCAACTGCGTCTTATTTTTTTGCTGTATCTCATGAACTAGATCAAGGCCGCGACGTCCCTTAGCACGTTTCAAGTTATCGGAAGAATCCGCCAGCTTTTGTAGTTCTTCCAAAACAAAATTTGGCACAACCAAACGTCCTTCCAAAAAACCAGTTTTTAAAATATCAACAATACGTCCGTCAATAATAACACTTGTATCAAGCAACTTATTCTGACTGTACAGCCGATCACTGATTGCAACAGCCTTAACCGTGGCAGGTTTCACCGCCCCCTTAAGGCTGGGTATGCTGCGATTGAAAAAGCCCACGATATCCTTATGTTTGCGCAAAGCTACCTTGGCCCCGATAATAGAAAGAACCAAACTGAAAATAAGAGGAATATACGAACCAATAAGAGGTAGATGCGAAAAAGGTCCGCTCAAAAGATTGGCTAAAATCAGGGCAATGCCAATGCCCAAGGTCATAACAAAAATATCGCTGGTAGGGACCTTCGACAAAACTATAGCTATACGCTCGGTATAACCCATAATGTGATAAATCAATATCGGTGCCAAAGCCAGGCCCAGTCCCCCAAAAACAAAAATACCCACAGCTCCTGAAACAATCGTCGCTAAAGCTATACCAAAGAAGCCGTTATAATAAAGGTCATAGCCGAAAAAGTCTGAAATATAGGGAAGTAAATATTCTGTAAGTATGAGTCCGGTAAGAGCAAAGACAACTACAATGGTCAGCTTTAAAATCCTGTTTAACATTTGTACACCCCCCTTCCAAAAACAATATGGATAATATCTTATTGTACTACAATTTTCATATTAAAAATAGTAAAAAAATAAAATACGTCGGTAATCCGACGTATTTTATCAAAAAAAATTATTAAGCCAACTCTCAACATCCTGCTGTTCAGCATTTTTAACTAGCATCACTTCACTGATCAGTATCTGCCGAGCCGTACTCAAAAGCCTGCGTTCGCCGGTAGATAACTTCTTTTCATTTTCCTGAACCTGCAACGTTCTAATCACATCAGCAACCTCATAAACATTGCCGCTTTTCATTTTCTCTAAATACATATTAAAGCGCCGGTTCCAAGTAATATTTTTATTATAATTATCCGGTCTTTCGACAAGCACCTTTTCAATAGCATCAACATCATCTTTTTCGATAACATGACGTAACCCAACACGTTCCACACTCTCAACCGGTACCATAACCTTCATTTCTCCCAGAAGCATTGCCAGAATCAAATAGTCTACATTTTTACCGTCACGTTCACGCTTTTCGATTATTTTTACTGTTCCTGCTCCGTGCATTGGGTACACTACTTTATCTCCTACTGCAAACATCTTCTGCCCTCCTAAAGAACCAAATATCTTTATACATATCTATTTTAACACTCATAATTATTTTTGTCAAATTTTTTATTTTATCATAGCTCGCTAACTGTGTCAATCATTTTCGTTTCTAATTTTAATACAAATTTCAAACAAAAGAAAAAAGCTTTAATTTATATAGCTTTAACTACAAAATCCCCCCTCAATTAAAATTTGAAGGGAGATTTTGATTGCTTTATATATACTTTTGCTTAGGCACTTTAGAAAACAGTGCTTTTTATTTTGTCAGGCAAAAACAGCATCTAGTGCTGCTTCTAACGTTTTCACCTGCACAATGCCTTTGCAGGATTCTTCTAATGACAACTTACCGGAAGGGACTATAAACTTTTTAAAACCAAGATTCTTGCCGTCTTTGATTCTCCTTTCAGGAGAACCAATACGCCTAACCTCCCCAGTAAGTCCTACTTCGCCCATAACTAATACTCCGTGTGGGATAGGCCTGTTGCGGTAACTTGAAACAAGTGCTGCCGCAATAGCAAGGTCTGCCGCCGGTTCAGTTACCTTCATACCACCAACAACATTAACATAAGCATCATAAGATCCAAAATCCATACCCATTCGTCGTTCTAAAATAGCAAGTAACATCGTAACTCTGTTATAATCAAAACCAACTGCCGTACGACGAGGCATCCCGTACGGCGTTTTAGCAACCAAAGCCTGCATCTCTACTAAGATCGGTCGGTTACCTTCAAGGCATGCACAAACTACGGAACCCGACGCATCAACACTGCGTTCTTCTAAAAACAACCCTGCCGGATTACTAATTTCCTGTAGTCCACTAGCCTCCATCGAGAAAATTCCGCTTTCATTAGTAGAACCAAAACGATTCTTTAAAGCTCGTAACACCCGGAAGGAATAAGATCTGTCACCTTCAAACTGCAACACTACATCTACCATATGTTCCAGCAAACGAGGGCCGGCAATATTGCCGTCTTTGGTAACATGACCGATGATCAGTACCGCAATGCCGCTGCCTTTGGCAAATCGCAGTAGCTTGGCCGTGCATTCACGCACCTGACCAACGCTTCCTGCCGCCGTAGGCAGTTCACTATTATACATCGTCTGGATCGAATCAATAACGAGCAGGGCCGGCTGTGCTTCCTTTGCCTGTAAAAGTATCGTGTTAAGATCAGTCGCTGTCATAACCAACAAGTGATCACCGCTGTTGCCAAGCCGTCTGGCTCTCATAGCAGTTTGCGCCTCTGACTCCTCACCGGAAACGTACAGAACCTTAATGTTATTAAGACTAAATTTCATACCTGCGTCCAACAACATAGTCGATTTTCCAATGCCCGGATCACCGCCTAAAAGCACTAGACTCCCCGGGACAATACCGCCGCCCAGAACACGATCAAACTCTTGTATACCTGTTTGCAACCTACTTACAGATTGTTCCTCCACCTGCTGCAATAGTTTAGGTTTTACATTCTCACCCGCAGGCAGATAACTCTGCTCTGAACCTTCTGCCACTTCTATTTCCTCGGCAAAACTGTCCCAGTTCCCGCATTCAGGACATTTTCCAAGCCATTTAGCCGTTGCGTAACCACATGTCTGACAAACAAAACGAACCTTTGGTTTAGCCATTATTGTCGTTCCTCTCCGACAGTTACTGAGGCTTCTTCTTTCTTAGCCTCTTTATCACAATAAATTTTGCCGTCAGCATCTGTACGAGTCAATATCGTATCGCCCCGTTTAACTTTTGCTGCCAGATACAAGTCAGAAACAGGATCTTCTACCAACTTCCGCAAAGCCCGACGTAAGGGTCGCGCCCCATAACGAGTATCCTTACCCGCTTTTAAAAGTTCTTCTTTAGCTTCTTCG